>CAMCNM010000136.1 GCA_945876015.1 Gemmatimonas phototrophica | reverse complement strand
CTCGGTCTCGCGGTTGACGATCGCCCGCTTCAGCGTGTCGGTTGGAAACGTGGCGTTCCCGACGAACTCGATGTCGGAGATCTCGGGTCGGCCGATCAGCGCCTCGTTCTGCCCTGCGGCCGCTCCCGGAAGGAGCAGGAAGCACAGGGCGCTGAGGAGCGCTGCCCTCACCGGTCCTCCCGCTCCTCGCCGCGCGAGCCCACCGCTGTGCCGCGCCCGGGGGCGGGCTGGATCCAGCTGGTCGGGCGATCGCTCATCCGGCGGCCCCACGGGACGACGGCTCCGCCCGCTCCGGCTCGACGTGGCGGAGGAGCATCGCGTTCTGGAAGGGATCCCGGGGGAACCACTGGCTGTCGCGGCGTGGATAGGCGTGCATGGAGAACGGCGCGAAGCGCCCGAGATCCGAGAAGTACATGAAGTGCGTGATCTCGAGATGGTCGGCGGCGATGCGGATGACGTTGAAGCTGTTCTTGGCCCGCTCCCGCGCCCGTCCCCGCCGGGACGACGTCGTTCCACTCTGTACGATGACGATGCCGTGCTCGCGATCCTTGCCTGGGTAGACGTCGAGCGAGTTCCCGATGTAGGCACGGTGCAGGTGCCCCCCCAGGATCATCTCCACCCCGAGCCGCTTCAACACGTCGAGCACCTCCCGCGCACCCGGCATCGCACGGTCTCCCTCGTAATCCGGCGCGGTCACGAAGTGATGGTGCGCCACGAGGATGCGCGTGTCCGCGGGATCGGACTCCTGAAAGACCCGTGCCGCGAACTCCAGCTGCTTCCTCTGGATCCGTCCCTGGACGATGTGGCGGAGGGGCGCGCTCGAGTTGAGGGCGACCACGACCAGCCCCGGAATCCGCGTCACGGTGTCGAGCTCGTCCGAGATGTACGCCCGATAGTTCCGGTAGGGGGCGAAGATCCGCTCGAACACCCGGTAGACGGGGACGTCGTGGTTGCCCGGCGTCACCACGAGCGGCACCCGGGGCAGCCGGTCGAGCCACGCCCGCGCGGCCTCGTACTCGTGCACCTTGGCGCGCTGCGTGAAATCCCCGGACACGGCGATGAGGTCGGCCGGGATGGTGCGGGCCATGTCCTGGAATGATTCGCCCACGGTCGGGTCGTACGGCTCCCCGAAGTGGACGTCCGAAGCGTGCAGGATGGTGATCACGGCGCCGGTCGTCATGCGCGCCGGTCTATGCGCGCGCTCGGCGGCGCTCACCGCGGGACTTCGCTTTTCCTTGTCCGGACCCTGCCTGCGCCGCGCCGGTGGCCCCGGGGCTCAGCTTCACCATCAACCATACCCCCACAGCGATCAACCCGAGGCTGATGACCTGCGCCACGGTCATCGGTCCGAGGAAGCGGTCGTCCTTGGCGCGGAAGATCTCGACGAAGAAGCGCTCGCTCCCGGCGAAGATCAGCCAGAGCCCGAACAGCCATCCATCCCGGTGCCCGTGTTTCCGCATGCTCCACAGGACGGCGAAGATCAGCACCGAGAGCCCGACCTCGTACAGCTGGGTCGGGTGCACCGGGATCACGTCACCATACTTCTGTATGAGCGCCGGATCGACCGTGACGCCGAACTCGCGCTGCAGGACCGCGACGGTGGTCGGAGGAGTGCCGTTGGGAAACGCCATCCCCCAGGGCAGATCGGTCGGGCGGCCGTAGTCGTCCCCGACCAGGAAGCAGCCGATCCGGCCGACCGCGTATCCGACCGGGAGGGCGCACGCGATCACGTCGGCCATCTTCCCGATGGGGAGCTTCTGCTTGCGGATCTCCCACACGATCAGCGCGGTGGCTCCGAAGAACCCGCCGTACCACACCATGCCGCCCCGGCTGAAGATCATCTGCATGGGCGCGGCGGCGGTCTGCTCCCAGTTGAGCAGCACGTAGTAGATCTTCGCGCCGCCGATGCCGCCGATCACGCCCATGAAGACGATGTCCCATGCCTTCTCGGGATCGATGCCCTTCTCCATGAGCCCCGGCCTTATCACGTAGGCCGCGGCGAGGAAGGAGAGGAACATCATCACGCCGAACGACGTGATCGGCTCGCCGCCTAGGAACGGGACCCAGTCCGGGAGTGTGAAGAGATTCGGGTACATCATCGCCTCCGGCGGATGAGGCCGGGAAAAGGAAGACTCGCATCGGCGGAGAGATCGAGCTCCGCCCGGTCGCCGCGCTGGAGCCGGAAGAGCCCGGCGCGCGCCACCATGGCCCCATTGTCGAGCGAGAGCCGGGGCGACGCGCGCAGCACGTCCCCGTCGGACCCCAGCCGTACGGCGATCTCCTCCCGGAGCCGCCGGTTGGCGCTCACGCCACCCCCAAGGAGCACCCGCCGACACCCCGTGTGATCCACCGCCCGCATAGTCTTGATGGCCAGGACGTCCACCGCAGCCTCTTGGAAGGCCGCGGCCACGTGATTCCGCTCCCGATCGAGGGTCCCCGCCCGGTCGAGCGTGCGAACCAGTGTGGCGACCGCGGTCTTGAGCCCGCTGAACGAGAAGTCGAACCAATCGTCGTCGTCGGGACCCTGGTTCCCACGCACCATCGGTCGCGGGAGGTTGAAGTGGTCCGCCTTCCCCTCCAGCGCCGCGCGCTCGATCGCGGGCCCGCCTGGGTAGGGCAGCCCGAGCATCTTGGCGACCTTGTCGAACGCTTCGCCGGCGGCGTCGTCGCGCGTCTCCCCGAGCAGCTGGTAGCGGCCCCACTCGGATGCGTGGAGCAGGAGGGTGTGTCCGCCGGATACGAGCAGCGCCACGAAGGGTGGATGCGCGTCCGGATTCTCGAGCGCGGGACCGAACAGATGCGCCTCCATGTGGTGCACCGCGATGAGCGGCCGATCGAGCGCGAACGCGGCGGCCTTCGCCCAACTCACCCCGACCAGCAGCGCGCCGATGAGTCCCGGGCCCGACGTGACCGCGATCGCGTCGAGATCGGTGATGCGCGTCCCGGCCTGGTCGAGCGCGGCCGCGACCACTTCGTCGATGCGCTGCAGGTGCGCGCGCGCGGCGAGCTCGGGGACGACGCCGCCGTAAACCTCGTGGACGTCCTGCGAGAGGATCACGTGCCCGAGCAGCTCGGACTCGCCGCGCAGCACGGCGGCCGAAGTCTCGTCGCAGCTCGTCTCGATCCCGAGGAGGAGCGGCGCGCTCATGGCAGCGCCGTGGCCGCGCCGGTTCCCCGCAGGCCGGACGAGCGGCGCACGATCACCGAATCCACCTCCGCGAAGCCGCGCACCAGGGACGGGAGGCCGCGCAGGCGGATCGGAACGCGGCGCTCCTGCCCGGGCTCCATGCCGGCCATCGCCTCGAACGGCACGACCGCCTGGACTTCCTCGCCGCGCGTTCTCGTCACGACCGTGCGCGCGCCCTCGATGCGCACGAGGATCGAGGCGGGCTCGATCGTCACCGAGTCGGAAACCGACGCACCGTCCAGAGCGGTCCCCGCCACCACCGGCACGCCCACGAGCTCGCGCTGGAACGTCGGCTCGACCCGGAAGGCGAGATTGACGGCGGCGGGCGACAACGAGAGCCCGCCCAGACCCGTCGTGTCCACGTCCACGGAATAGGTGCCCGAGCTGCCGATGCCGCTCAGATCGATGGACTCGAGCAGGACCGCGCTGAATCCGCGGACGCGCTCCGCGGATCCGCGCACCGACACCGTCTGGGGGTTGAGACCGATCGGCGCGGCGAGTGCCACGCCCGACGGCAGCTCCCCCGCGGTGGTGACGCGGACCGGGACCACGCGGGTCACCGTCTTCTCGAGCGCGACGCGGACCGCGGCGGGCACGATATCCTCGACCACCAGCCGGCTCTCGGCCGGAACCACCACCCAATCCCGCCGCAGCTGAACCAGCGTGTCGGCGCCCGACACGCTGTCCAGCGGCACGCGCAGCGACGTGCCCTCGCGCGCCAGGCGAATCAGATCGTCGGTGGGGCCGCGGAAGCGAACCTGCACGGTGGGAGGATCCGGCTCGCCCACGAGCGTCCAGTCGAGATCACCTACCTGGGCCTGCACCGCGACGGTGAACAGGTTGCCCTGACCGCCCGACTCGCTGCGCACGATGGCCAACAGCACGACGGTCAGAGCGAAGGACGCCAGCTTCAATCGCCAATTGCGGGCGACGACGCGGGGGACGAGGGCCACCGCGGGCTACTCCCCGAGCAAGCGGAGGATCTGCTCGCGGTACTGAGGCGAGTCCCACTCGGTGGGACCCGCGATGCGGCGGTAGATGACCCCATCCTTCCCGATCAGGAACGACTCGGGAACCCCGGCGGTCTGGAAGATCTGCTGGATGGAGCCCGCGCTCCCGGGCTCGCTGTAGAGGATCGGAAAGGTGAGGCTGTGCTTCCGCACGAACGCGTCGAGCGTCTTCACGGGCGGCTTGCCGTCCTCCGGTGCATCGACGCTCACCGCGAGGATCTCGAACCCCTCGTCCGACAGGTCGGCGTAGAGGCGCTGCATCGAGGGCATCTCGGTCTCGCACGGCACGCACCAGGTCGCCCAGACGTTCAGCAGCACGACCTTCCCGGGGTAGCTGTCCAGCCCGACGGGCTGACCCTCCATCGTGCTGACCGTGAACGATGGCGCGGCCACGCCCGCGATGATCGGCTCGAAGTGCTTCCGCGACAGCCACGCGGTTCCGACCACACCCAGCGCCGCGACCAGCGCGACCGCGTACGGCCAACGCGACGGCCGGCGGCGACGCGCGGGATGCGCGTCCTGCGGCGGGCCGGATGGGGCCGGAGCGTCGGTTTTCCCGGGCTGGTTCATGGGCCTCTGCTACGGATGATTCCTGCCATTGTTCCTGGCGTTGTCCCTGGCCTTCTCACCCTCCCGGCCGCCCCACCGTGAGCCGGACCGACGAGCCCCGCGCGACCAGCGAATCCGCGGCCGGGTTCTGCGCCACCACCAACCCCTGGTCCCGGCCGAACCGGAAGACCGTGTCGATCGCCGGCACGGCGAACCCGAGCACCGCGAGCGAGTCGGTGGCCTGCCGACCGTCCATGCCGAGCAGATAGGGCATCGGAAGCATCGCGGGTCCCCGCGACAGCGCCACCCGGACGGCCGCCGGCACCCGCAGCATGGTTCCCGCGCTGGGGTCCACCGACACCACCGAGCCCGCCAGCAGGTCGGAGTCGGCGCTGTCCACGGTCACCTCGAACCCGGTCGCCTCGAGCACGCGCAGCGCCCGGTCTCCCACCAGCCGCATCACGTCCGGGACCGCCTGACGCTGCGGCCCGAGGCTCACCGTGATGCGCACCTCGCCGCCGCGCGTGAGGAGCTGACCGCCGAGCGGTCCCTGCCCCACGACCACGCCGCTGTCGAGCGCGGGGTGGCGCAGACCCTCCACCGGGCCGAGCGCGAGTCCCGCATCGGTCAGCCTGCTTCCCGCATCGCCCAGCGTGAGCCCCTCGAGAGAGGGGACCTCGACCAGATTGACCGGCGGCGGCGGAACCGGGAAGAAGACGCGCGTGGCGACCAGGTAGCCGCCTCCGAGTCCAACCACGGCGAGCCCGGCGAGGCGGCTGGCGTACTTCAGCCAGCCATCGGCCATCTTCCTGGACTTCCACCCACCAGGCTTGCGCGCGACCGGCGAGGACGCGCCACCCTTGCGTCGCTTCTGGATCGACTCGCCCATCTTCATCGAGCGAGTCTCCTCATGCGGGCCGCGAAGGCGCCGTCGAACCCGGTCCTCCAGGGAAGAACCGCGAGGCGGCCTTCGGCGTCGAGATACGTCGCGTCCACCGCGTCCTGGGGCTCCAGATGGAAGTCGGGATGGCGCTCGAGGAACGCGCCGACGCGCTCCTGGTTTTCCTCGGGCTCCAGAGTGCAGGTGCTATACACCAGAAGGCCTTCCGCGGGCACCACGCCCGCGGCCCCCTCGAGA
>CAMCNM010000135.1 GCA_945876015.1 Gemmatimonas phototrophica | reverse complement strand
TTCCGTCCTCCTGAGGCTCTCCAGATCGCGGTTGAATGCTTCAGGCCATATTTCCGACTCCTTCGCCGCCGGCCGGTCGCTATTCATCGCTCCGTTCGCTCTCCGCAGCCCAGCGTGACGAGACGCGGTTCTGCCACGGGCAGCTAGGTATGCGAGCGAGCGCAGCAGGATGCGAGCGCGCTCGACATCAGCGAGCGTCAGGGGGAGAACCGCGTCGATGGTAGCCACTCCGGGAACGTCCTGGGCGGGGAGGGTCTGCGTCAACCAGGAAGGCCGGGTTACCGACCCGAGAGGCATTCCCTGGATCGGGCAGATCTTCCCACGATCGCTATACGATGCGATGGCGGGACGACTCAGACAGGAGAAGCGCGCCGAGTGAGCGGGGGTCTCGATCTCGCACGGCCGCGTCTGGCCGAGCGAGCTTCGACTCCCCATGTTGACCGCCCGCACATCATTTCCTGGAGGCTCGCGCCGTGATTGACCGCGTCACCACTCTGCTGGGCGGCCGGCGTGAGCGCCTCGGACAGGTCATCGGCCGCTACCTCTCTCCACCACGCGGGCCCGACGCTCCTCCGCACGTGCGCAAGCACCTGATGGAGGAGGCCACCGACCTCTACTGGAACGAGCTCGAGTGGGAGAACATCACCCACGACGCGGGCGACGAAGCCGTGGAGCGCATGTTCCCCGGGCTGCTCGCGTTCGTGCGCGGCCTTTTGCTGACCGAGTCGGCGACCGAGTCGGTCGAAGCCGAGCCGCGGCCTGAGGTGGTCGAGGAACTGCTGCGCTTCCTCGCCGCGCGGGTGCTCGAGCTCGACGAGATGATCTCCTCCGGCGAGGACGACGGCGAGCCCGAGAAGGTGCGCTGGGAGCTCGACATGACCGATCGCCTCGTGGACCTCGTCCTGTACCGGTGGCTCGAGCTCTCTCCGCAGGAAGCGGCGCGCGCCGAGTCGGTTCGCTCCGTCCATTAAGGTGTTCGACGCCGGCCGGCGCCCCGGCCATCCCTATCTCGCCGGGGCCCCGCACCTGGTAGCGCACCGGGGCGGCTCCAAGCTCGCCCCCGAGAACACGATGGCCGCGTTCCGTCAGGCGGTCGATCACTGGCGCGCGGACATCCTCGAGATGGACGTGCGTCTGACCGTCGACGGTGAGGTCGTGGTGATCCACGACGCGGCGGTGGATCGCACCACCGACGGCTCGGGCCAGGTGCGCGACCTCCCGTGGGCCACGGTGCGCGAGCTAGACGCCGGTCATCGCTTCACTGCGCTCGACGGCACTCATTCGTTCCGCGGCAAAGGTGTGGGCATCCCGCGCTTCGAGGAGGTGCTCGAGGCCTTTCCGCGCACGCGGCTCAACGTCGAGAGCAAGAGCCCCGAGGCTGCCGCTCCGCTCGTCGCGCTGATCGAGCGGCACGGCGCGACCCAGAGGGTCCTGATCGCGGCCGAGCACGAGCACACGCGGGACGGGGCGCGCGGCTACCGGGGCCCTTGGGGCGCATCGACCGGCCACGTCGCGCGGCTCCGCCTGCTCCCGTTCGGGTATACTCCGCCGGTGGACATCATCCAGGTATGCGAGTGGTGGCGCGGCATCCGGGTGGTGACCCCCGCGTTCCTCATGCGCGCGCACCGGCGCAACATTCCCGTCCAGGTCTGGACGGTGGACGAACCGGCGGACATGCGACGGCTGATCTACATGGGCGTGGACGGAATCCAGAGCGACCGGCCGGACCTGCTAGCGCAGGTCCTCACCGAGATCGTGAAGCGCCCGCCGCCGCCGGGGCCGCCGTCGCCATGAGCGTGGGCGCCGACCGCGGCGATCTTCCCGCGCGTTTGGCCGCGCGCATGACCGAGCGGGGCCGCCCGGCGCCCGGTGACCGCGTCGTGGTCGCCGTGTCGGGCGGACTCGACTCCACCGTGCTGCTCCATCTGCTCCGCTTCGGTGCCGCGCTTCCGCGTCTCGACCTGGTCGTCGCACATTTCGATCACCGCATGCGGCCGGAGAGCGGGGATGACGCGCGGTGGGTCGCCGAGCTGGCGGCCTCGTGGGACGTACCCGTCGAGGTGGGCGTGGCGACCGAGCCGCTCACCACCGAGCAGTCGGCGCGGGACGCGCGCTACCGGTTCCTCGAGTCGGTGCGGGCCCGCGTCGGGGCGCGCTGGATCCTCACCGCGCACCAGGCGGACGATCAGGCCGAGACGGTCCTGTTCCGGATCGCCCGCGGAACGGGTCTGGCCGGGCTGCGCGGGATCCCGGCGCGGCGGGGCGTCCTCCTCCGTCCGCTCCTTTCCTTCTGGCGCGACGAGCTCGAGCGGTACGCCGCCTCGGTGGGCCTCACGTCGCGCGTGGATCCCACCAACGCGGACCCTCGCTTCGCCCGGAACGCCATCCGCCGCGATCTGATTCCTGGGCTCGAGGCCGCGGTGGCTCCGCGCGCGCGGCGGTCCCTCGTGCGGCTCGCGCGGCTGGCGGCGCGCGAGGAACAGGCCTGGCGCGCGGTGCTTCCGGAGCTGGTGGAGAGGGCGATTCTCGAGCGCACGGATGGCCGAATCGTGGTTGCCCGCCCGGTTCTGCTCGGATATCCTCCGAGTGTCCGGGCTCGGGTGATGCGCTCGCTCCTCCGCCGGCTCGGCTGCTCCCTCGACGAGGCGGGAACCGTCGCCGCGGTGGCGTTTACGAGCGCGGGAGCGAGCGGCCGTGGCCATCTCCTTCCGGGCGGGCTCACGCTCTCGCGGGAGTTCGACCGCTTCGTTCTCGCGTCCGACCAGGTGAGTCGAGCGGACGCGCTTCTGGAGATTCCAGCGGTGGGGTCGGGGGAGGGTCGGTTCGAGGTCAGCGGCCGTCGCCTCGGGGCCTGGTGGTCCCTCGATGCGCTGCCTCGCGATGAGGCCGAGGGGCCCACGGAGCGCGAGACCTTCGCGCTGCCCCGGCTGATCTTCCCCCTTCGCTTCCGAGGCCCGAGGCCCGGTGACCGGATCCGCCTTTCATATGGATCGAAGAAACTGAAGAAGCTGATGGGTGAGGCCCGTATCCCGTTGAGCGAGCGGCCGTCCGTTCCGGTGCTCGTGGACGGCGCCGAGCGGGTGCTCTGGCTGCCGGGGGTGGTCCGCGGGGCCGGCACGGAGCCGGCACCGGGGGAGCCGATCTTCCACATCGGGATCGGGGATGAAGGGCGAGCCTGAGCGGGCCTCCCCACTGGGGGGGCGCATGCTCCGCCGGATCGTCTATACTGAGGAGCAGATCCGCGCCCGGGTGGAGGCGCTCGGACGGGAGATCTCGGCGGCCTATACCGCGGCCGACGACCTTCTCGTGGTGGGGCTGCTGAAGGGCTCGTTCATCTTTCTCGCCGATCTGGTGCGCCGCATCGACTGTCCGCTCCAGGTGGACTTCCTGGTGGCGTCGAGCTACGGCGCCGGGCAGACCTCGAGCGGGGACGTGCGCCTCCTGTACGATCCGGAGACCAGGCTGACCGGGCGCGCGGTGCTTGTGGTCGAGGACGTGCTCGATTCGGGACACACGGTGAACCGGGTGCTTCCGCTCCTGGCGGGGCGGGGACCGGCGAGCCTGGAGCTGTGCGCGCTGCTGCACAAGTCGGGCTCGGTGCTGGACCGGAAGCCGCGCTGGGTGGGGTTCGATGCACCCGACGAGTTCCTGGTGGGGTATGGGATGGACCACGGTGAGGACCTGAGGCACCTGCCCTATATCGCGGCCGTCTGAGCCGGCGAGGGCAGGATTTTCCACCCCTGGGGTAAATGCGGCATGGCTGAATTCGGGCAGAAAAACGACACGCCCCCGAGCTGGTCGGGGCGCTCCAAGACCGCGGCCCTCTGGGCCCTCATCGTGGTCCTGTCGCTCTCCGCGGTGCAGTTCATCCGGGGGCAGGAAGAGCGCACCCAGACCTTCACCTATTCCGAGTTCCGGCAGCAGCTCGACGCCAACAACGTCGCCAAGGTCACGGTCATCGATCAGCGTCGGATGACCGGCGAGCTCAAGAAGGCGGTGTCCCGGAACGGACAGGACATGGTCGCGTTCCAGACCACGCTTCCGGGTGATCTCACGCCCGCGCTCGAGGAGAAGCTCCTCGCACAGGGCGTGGCGATGGAAGGGAAGCGCGACGAGGCTGGCTGGGGCACCATCCTGCTCAGCGCGCTTCCCTGGATCCTGTTCATCGCGTTCTGGATCTGGATCTTCCGCACGTTCCAGGGGGGCAGCAACCGGGCGTTCCAGTTCGGCCGCTCCAAGGCCAAGCTGATCAGCCCCGAAGCCCCCAAGGTGACGTTCGTGGACGTGGCCGGCGCCGACGAGGCCAAGGAAGAGCTCCAGGAGATCATCGAGTTCCTGAAGGATCCGCAGCGCTTCGCGCGACTCGGCGGGCGTCTGCCCAAGGGTGTGCTGCTGGTGGGGCCTCCCGGCACCGGCAAGACGCTTCTCGCGCGCGCCGTGGCCGGTCAGGCGGGGCGCCCGTTCTTCCAGATGTCCGGCTCCGACTTCGTCGAGAGGTTCGTCGGCGTCGGCGCCTCGCGGGTGCGCGACCTGTTCGAGCAGGGCAAGGCGCACGCGCCCTGCATCATCTTCGTGGACGAGATCGACGCGGTCGGCCGCCATCGCGGTGCCGGCCTGGGCGGCGGCCACGACGAGCGCGAGCAGACGCTGAACGCGCTGCTGGTCGAGATGGACGGCTTCGAGACCAACGAGGGCGTGATCCTGATCGCGGCCACCAACCGGCCCGACGTGCTCGACCCCGCGCTGCTCCGGCCCGGTCGCTTCGACCGTCAGGTCGTGGTGGACCTGCCTGATGTGAAGGGCCGCGAGGCGATCCTGCGCGTGCACGCGAAGAAGCTCCCGCTCGGTGACAACGTCGAGCTGCCGATCCTCGCGCGCGGCACCCCCGGACTGTCGGGCGCCGACCTCGCGAACATCTGCAACGAGGCCGCGCTGCTCGCCGCCCGGCGCGGCGGCGATCGCGTGACGATGGACGACTTCGAGCGTGCCAAGGACAAGGTCATGCTCGGCGCCGAGCGGAAGAGCATGGTGCTGACCGAGAAGGAGCGCCGGCTGACCGCCTATCACGAAGCGGGTCACGCGGTCATCGCCCTGCGCGTGCCCGGGCTGGACCCGCTGCACAAGGTGACGATCGTGCCGCGCGGCCGCGCCCTCGGGATCACCGCGTCGTTGCCGGAAGAGGATCGCCACTCGTACACGAAGGAATTCCTCGAGGGGCAGCTCACCATGCTGTACGGCGGGCGCGTCGCGGAGGAGATGATCTTCGGCAAGGAGCGCGTCACGACCGGCGCCGGGAACGACATCGAGCGCGCCACCGGGATGGCCCGACGCATGGTCACGCGTTTCGGCATGAGTGAAAAGATCGGCCTGATCGCGATCGGCGACGCGGATCACGAGGTCTTCCTGGGCCGCGAGATCATGAATCGCCGCGACGTGAGCGAGCATACCGCCGAGCTCGTGGACGACGAGGTCAAGCGCATCCTCGACGAGGCGCACGAGCGCGCGCGTACGGTGCTCGAGGCGAACCGCGACCTGCTCGAGCGGATCGCGCAGGCACTGCTCGAGCGTGAGACGCTCGATCGCGACCAGATCGGCAAGATCGGGCGCGGCGAAGAGCTGCCTCCGCTCGAGATGCCCGTTCCGGAGCCGCTCGGCGCGGCGCCGTTGGCCGCGCGCATCCGTCCGGCGGGAGAGGTCAAGATTCCGCTACGGCCGCTGCCCCCCGATCCGGCCGTGTCCCGATCGATGGAGCACCTCGGCCACCCCTAGCTGCCCGTGGTAAAACCAGGCGCTGTGATGGCTGCGGCGGTGAGTGGGAAATTGTAAATTGACGCATGGCCATGGGAATGCGCAGGGACCGAGAGCGGCAAGGGGATCTGTGGATCCCGACGAGTGCGATCGTGGAGACGCCG
>CAMCNM010000134.1 GCA_945876015.1 Gemmatimonas phototrophica | reverse complement strand
CGAGTCCTCCACGCGTGACTCGCTCAATACGCCGGAGACGCCGGCGCTCGCTCGCACGGATTGGATGGAGGGCGACACGATCGTCGCGATCTTCGAGGATAGGGCGGGGGACTCGACGGCCGCGGCCGCGGTCGCCGATACGGCCAGCGCCCCGCTTCAGCTCGAGAGCCTCACCGCATCCGGCAAGGCCCGATCGCTCTACCGGATGGCGCCCAACGATTCGGCGCAGGTGCGCGGGGAGAAGCGGCCCGCCATCCACTACGTCACGGCAACGGCGATCACGCTCCAGATGGACGCGGGCGAGGTGACCAGGATGGACGTCGTGGGTGAGACCGACGGGATCCACGCCGAGCCCGCCAGGGGCTCGCCGCTATCCGCGCCGGCGACACCGCCCTCCGCCGAGACCCCTCCTCCGACGACGCCCGGCGAGCAGCCCGACGACGCGCCTCCCCCGGACCGATGACCTACGACCATCTGCTCACGTGGCTCCGCGGGCTCGAGCCGCACGACCTCTCGCTCGCCGTCGCGGTGCGGGAGCTCTTCCATCGCGCCAACGAGGCCGGCTGCGCCGACCGCGGCGCCTGGGTCGCCTCGGTGCGCGACGCGTACGAGGCGCCCGGTGGATCCGGATTCCCGGGGGAAGGGGACCACGTCGGGAGCTACCTGGAAGAGCAGGTGATCTCCCGGCTCGAGGCCTCGGGGGTCGCGTGGCGGGAGCCCCTGAACGAGGGCTGGGAGTGCCTCCGGATTGACGACTCCCTATGGGCGGAGATAAATCCGCGTAAAGCCCCGTTCGTCGAGGAGCTGGGGGAGGTGGTACGGGTCCTGCAAATGGGGCGCACGACCCACCCCTCCGGATCCGTTCGCGAGCCCGCTCCGCCCGACGGGAGCCGGCTCCAATCCGAAGGGTTGGTCAAGAGCTACCGGAAGCGGAAGGTGGTGAACGACGTCGCCATCTCCGTCTCCCAGGGCGAGATCGTGGGACTGCTGGGTCCGAACGGCGCAGGGAAGACGACCACGTTCTACATGATCGTGGGGCTGATTCCTCCCGACTCGGGTCGGGTCCGGCTGGACGATGCCGACATCACCGAGACGCCCATGTACCGGCGGGCGCGGATGGGAGTCGGGTATCTCGCCCAGGAGCCATCGATCTTCAGGAAGCTGACGGTGGAGGAGAACGTCCAGGCCATCCTGGAAACGCTCGACCTCCCGCGCGCCGAGGAGAAGGAGCGGCTCGAGCGCTTGCTGAACGAGCTCTCGATCTCGCATTTGAGGAAGAGCAAGGCATACTCCCTCTCAGGAGGCGAGCGCAGGAGGCTGGAAATCACCAGGGCGCTCGTGCAGCAGCCGAAGTTCCTGCTCCTGGACGAGCCGTTCGCGGGGATCGACCCGATCGCGGTCGGGGACATCCAACAGATCGTGGCGGACCTGCGGAAGCGAGGCATTGGAGTGATCATCTCGGACCACAACGTGGAGCAGACCCTGGAGATCGTGGATCGCGCCTACATCATGTACGAGGGACGCATCCGCGTTTCCGGCACCGTCTCCGAGCTGGTCTGGAGCGAAGAGGTGGCGGAGATCTATCTGGGCCCCACCCTCACCGCCCGGATGCGGAAGCGGTACCCGCGCCCCGTGACAGCGGCCACGACCACCTGATGAGAGCTCGTGCCTGATGAGCTTCAACGGCAGGATGTACCAGAGCCAACAGCTCAAGCAGGAGATGAAGATCAACCCACGCCTGTACCAGGCGATGGAGTTGCTCTACATGCCCCTCCTGGGCCTCCAGCAGCACCTCAAGCAGGAGCTCGCCGAGAATCCCTTCCTCGAGATGACCGAGGCCGACGCCGAGCAGGAGGTGGAGCTCAAGCCGGAGCCCGCGAAGGAAGAAAAGGTCCCGAAGGAGGAGATCGACTGGGAAGAGATCCTCCTGGACGGATTCGACGCCGGTGGCCGGCGTCCGCAGTACGAGGAGCGCGAGTTCTTCCAGCCCACCGTCGTCGAGGCCAGGGATCTGCGCGACCACCTCGACGACCAGCTCCGACTGCTCGACCTTTCCGAGCGCCAGATGCGGCTGGGCGAGGAGATCATCGGCAACATTGAGGACGACGGGATGTTGTCGTGCGGCCTCGACCAGGTGGTAAAGGGGATCAACGGCTGGCTCGCCGAGATTCGCGACGTGGCGGTGGATCGGGCCGACGACCTCGAGGGTGACGCGCGCGCGCGCCAGCTGGTGGACGTGGCGGACACCCTCAAGGCCTACACGATGGAGGAGGCCGAGCAGATGCTCGCGCGGATCCAGTTGTTCGATCCGCCGGGCGTGGCCGCGCGCGACCTGCGCGAGTGCATCCTCCTCCAGATGCGCCAGCACGACCTCGGGGGATCGCTGGCCCACCAGATCGTGCTCGAGCACTTCGACGACCTGATCAACCACCGTTGGTCCGACATCGCGAAGTCGATGGGGATAGGGCCACGCCAGGTGCAGGACGCCGCCGACGAGATCTCGCGTCTCGATCCGAAGCCCGGCCGCAAATACGCGCCGCCGCAGGAGCAGTACATCATCCCCGACCTGATCGTGGACAAGATCGCGGGCGAGTACCAGGTGTTTGTGAACGACACGAGCCTACCCCGCCTGAGGCTGTCTCGCGCCTACCGCGAGGTCGCGCGTGACAAGAACAAGTTCAAGGGAGAGAACAAGGAGTTCATCTCGTCGAAGCTCAACTCGGCCAACTGGATGATCCAGGCGATCGAGCAGCGCCGGCAGACCATGCTCAAGGTCATGAACTTCATCGTGAACCGGCAGCGCGAGTTCTTCGAGAAGGGCGTCCAGCACCTGAAGCCCCTCACCCTGCGCGAGGTCGCCGAGCACATCGACATGCACGAGTCGACCGTGTCCCGGGTGACGAATGAAAAGTTCTGCCAGACCCCCCGCGGCGTGTACTCCCTCAAGTTCTTCTTCTCGTCTGGACTCTCGACCACCTCGGGCGAGGACATCAGCGCGCGCGGCGTGAAGGACAAGATCCAGACGCTGGTCGGGGGCGAGGAGTCCAAGCGCCCCCTGACCGACCAGGCGATCGTGAACCTGCTCAAGTCGGACGGGGTCAAGATCGCGCGACGGACAGTAGCCAAGTACCGGGACCAGCTTGGAATCCTGCCCGCCAGGATGAGAAAGCGGGTCTAGTTTTAGGTCCCGATTCCCAGGCCGCTCCGCGGCCCCCCGTCGGCTCTGCTTGGTTGAGAAAGGTCGGAACCCTATCTTCCGGCCATGTCCACTCTCCAGCCCAGGCTTCCGGCGAGCGACCCCGGTCCAACCGAGGTCTTGCGCAGCGTCCCTGCCGGGGGAGGGAAGCGGGCCGACGCCCTCGAGGCCGCCCGCAAGCTGACTCCGAGCACCCGCCGCGATTTCGCCTTGGTGGTGCCGGCATTCGACGAAGCCCCCGTCATCACCGACCTGGTCCGCGAGCTGAAGCGCGCCTGGGACGAGTACGGGCTCGAGGGCGAGGTGATCGTGGTGGACGACGGCTCGAGCGACGGCACCAGCGAGCTGGTCGAGCGCGAGGCCGCGGGGTGGAACCGGATCCGCGTCATCCGTCACCGCGTGAACGAGGGGAAGACCAAGGCGGTGGTCACCGCCGCGAGCGCGACCGACCGCACCTGGGTCATCCTGTTCGATGCCGATCTCCAGCACATGCCCGACGAGATCCCCCGCTTCCTGGCCAAGCTCCAGGAGGGATGGGACATCGTGGCCGGCCGGAAGATCGGCGCGTACGACAAGCAGGCCATCTCGAGCATCTACAATCGGCTCTCGCAGAGGATCTTCCGCGTCCCGGTCTCCGACCTGAACTCGATGAAGGCTTTCCGGCGCGAGATCCTGGACGAGATCCACCTGCGCCGCGACTGGCACCGATTCTTCATCGTGCTCGCGACCGCCCGCGGCTGGTCGGTCACCGAGATCGACATCATGCTACTCCCGCGCCGCGCGGGGGTCTCGAAGTACCGGGGTTCGCTCCGCATCGTGATCGGGCTGCTCGACCTCGTGTCGGTCTGGTTCCTCCTCATCGTCTCGCGCAAGCCGCTGCTCTTCTTCGGCGTCACGGGGATGGCGATATTCGCGTCCGGCGTGGCGGTTGGCGTCCTCGCGCTGATCATGCGCTTCGGCTACCAGATGGGCTTCCGCCCCCTCCTCACCCTCGTCAGCCTCCTGGTGATCGTCGGCGTCATCCTGCTCGGCTTCGGCTTGCTGGCCGAGATGAACGCGCAGACCAGAGCGGAGATCGACTCCAAGCTCGACAAGCTCCGCAGGGGCGGGAGCTGAGCGCTCTGGCTCCTCGCTCGAGCAAGCTCCCTCCCAACACGCGCCCTCGCGTCCTGGTCGTGGTGGGCACCCGCCCCGAAGCGATCAAGATGGCGCCCGTGGTCGATGCGCTACGCGCGCGATCCAGCGAGGTGGAATACCGCGTCGCACTGACCGGTCAGCACACCACGCTCGTCGATCAGGCGCTCTCGGCGTTCCGCATGGAGGCCGACTACAGCCTGGGCATCATGAAGGAGGGGCAGAGCCTGTACGACGTCGCGCACGGGTGCATGGACGGCCTGCGGGACGTGGTGCGGGAGTTCCGCCCGAGCGCACTGCTCGTCCAGGGCGACACCGCGACCGTCTGTTTCGGCACCATGGTCGCCTACTTCGAGCAGGTGCGGGTCGGCCACGTCGAGGCGGGACTCCGCTCCCACGACAAGTGGGCGCCGTTTCCCGAGGAGGTGTTCCGGCGCGTCTCCGACGTCGTGGCGGACTGGCATTTCGCGCCCACCGCCGGTGCGGCCAGGAACCTCCGCCGCGAGCGCGCGCCAAAGCACGGGATCCACGTCACCGGCAACACGGTGGTGGACGCTCTCCTGAAGGTGGCGGCAACGAAGGCCACCCCCAGCGACCCCGTCGTCCGCGAGGTGCTCAGAGGCCGCTCCCGTCTGGTCCTGCTCACGGCGCACCGACGGGAATCGTTCGGCGCGCCCCTCAACGAGGTGTTCGGCGCGGTGCGGCGTCTGGCGGACGAGCGCGAGGACATCGTGGTCGTGTATCCGGTGCATCCCAACCCGAACGTGCGCCGTCCGGCCTACGACCTCCTCTCCGACCACCCGCGGATTCGACTCACCGAGCCGCTCGGCTACTCCGACCTGGTTCGCGCCCTGGAACGCGCCACGCTCGTGCTCAGCGATTCGGGTGGAATCCAGGAGGAGGCCCCCACCTTCGGCACACCCGTCCTGGTGCTCCGCGAAGTCACCGAGCGCCCGGAGGGCATCAAGGCCGGCGTCGCGAAGCTGGTGGGCACGAGCGAACGCCAGATCCTCCGATGGTCGCGGCGCGTGCTCGACGGCAAATGGACCCCGCGATCGGTCAATCCCTACGGGGACGGGAAGGCCGGCGCGCGCATCGCCGACATCCTCATCTCCGATCTGACCGGCGCCCGTCGCAAGACGAAAGACCTGGCGTGAAGATCCTCATGCACTGCGTCTACTTCCCCCCTGAGGTCGGGGGGTTGGAGAGCCACGTCTTCTATCTCTGCCGCGCGCTCGCCGCCAAGGGCCATCAGGTCGGCATCGTCACCTCGCGCTCGCTCCCCGGTACGCGCGCGGCGGAAGTGATGGACGGCGTCTCCGTGTGGCGCACGTGGTTCCCCGCGCGGAATCCGCTGGGATGGACGCTCCACGCGCTGGGCTCGATCCCGAGCTACGTCGCCCACGCGCGCGGCGCCGACATCCTGCACGCGCAGGACATCGCCTCGGTTCCTCCCGGGATCGCGGCGCGCGCGCGCACCGGTGCGCCCCTCGTCACCACGTTTCACACCTCGCATTTCCTGAAGCGGGCGGAGAAGCCCCTGTGGAAGGCGATCCTCGGTCACTTCGTGCGCACGTCCGACTACGCGCTCGCTGCCAGCGGGGAGATC
>CAMCNM010000133.1 GCA_945876015.1 Gemmatimonas phototrophica | reverse complement strand
GTCGTGCGCGAACGAAAGCACCGAGGGGTCACCGAAGTCGGTCGGACCCCACTTGCCCATGGCCCGCTGCTCCGCCGTGTTCATCTTCGGCGCCGGATCCTGGAGCGCCCAGAGCAGCGTCTTGCCGTCGTTGCTGAACTTGTAGACGGCCTCGTGGATGACGCGTCCGTTCGGGCCGGGCTGAGTCTGGGCGCGCTCGACGAGATAGAGCGCACGCTCCGGATCATACGGGTTGATGTAGAACTGGTGGGGTGTGTTGAAGAGCGTGTCCCACTCCGTCCACGTGCGGGTGATGTCGCCGGAGCGGTTGACCTCGACGACGTAGTTGCTGCCATCGGGCCGGCCGGCTCCGGTGCGCAGGTCCCGGTCACCCCAGACCGCGACGATGATGCGATCCGGCGAGTCCGCCACCATGCCCGAGACCTCGCCCCAGACCCAGCATGGGTCCTGGTCGCGAGCCGCGGCCGCTCCGCCACCACCACCGCCACCACCACCGGCCTGAACGCCACCGTTGCCGCCGTTCAAGCCAGGCTGGCAGTCGGCGGTGTGGGCCAGGTTGCCTTCCGCGCCAACCCTCGGCTTCCACCAATTCGCCGCAGCGACGTACTCGCCGGTCTCGTCCGAGCCGCCCTTCCGCACGTTGGCGGCCGGGGTCGCTGCCTGGTTGTCCGGAACGCAGCCGGCGAGCCCGAGGACTGCCGCGAACGCGACGGACAAAGCTATCCGTTCCAGTCTCATGCTTCTCTTCTCCTATGACGGGTTGGGCGGTAGAGCGGGGCAGGTTCGACTGGCACAATAGTGGGGCCTGCAAGCCCGGTCTGCCAGCCTTCCGCGGTTGGTCCGTTTCCGGGGCGTTACCGGGCGGCTCGGGACTCCGGTCGCTATAGTAGGGCGGCCCCATGAGAGCCCCGGGGCGCCTGCCGATCGACGGGCCCGCAGCGCGGCCCCATGACCAATGCGAGGGACCGTGGCGAGCACCCGCCTGCGTTGCATTTGGCTCACCCTGCCGGCCCTGCTTCTGGCGTTCGGGGTCCTGCCCGCGGGCGCCCAGACCCAGGGTGAGGTGCCGACCCCTCCCGCGACGGTCGCGGCCGACATTCCGGCGCCCCCCACCGACATCGATTTCGAGACCTACGACCCGCACGACTGGCGCGCGATGGCGGTCCGTCTACCCGACGGGCAGGCACCCAGGATGGACGGCAGGCTCGACGACGACGTGTGGCAGCTCGCCCCGGTTTACAGCGACTTCATCCAGCGCGATCCGGCCGTGGGCGACCCGTCCACGCACAAGACGGAATTCAAGGTCCTCTACGACGACTCACGCATCTATGTGGCGATCTGGGCGTGGGAGCCTCATCCGGGCGGCGTGATCGCGAGCGAGCTGGAGCGCGACGCGCTGCTCAGGAAGGGCGACGCGGTCCGCGTCACGTTCGACACGTTCCACGACCACCGGAACCTCTTCTACTTCAGCACCAATCCGCTCGGTGTCTTCAAGGACGGATACGTCAGCGACAACCGCAGCATGAACTGGGATTGGAACGCAGTCTGGGACGTGAAGGTGACGTCCGACGACCAGGGCTGGTACTCGGAGTTCGAGATCCCGCTGAGCCAGATGCGCTTCAAGGACGTCGGCGAGAAGGAGGGACAGTGGGGATTCAACGTCGTCCGTCTGATCCTGCACAACCGTGAGGAGTCCTCCTTCACGCCGATGCCGCGCGAGTGGGGCAACGCGGCCAACTTCCGGCCGTCGGGCAGCGGGCTGCTGCTCGGGCTGAGCGGGCTGCATCCGCGCCGCCGGTTCGAGGTCATTCCGTTCGTGGCTCCCGGCGTCGTCCGCAACTTCGACGCGGGCACACCGACCGACTGGACCGAGGGCTACGGGGCGGACATCCGGCTCGGTCTGACGCAGACGCTCAACGCCGACCTGACGATCAAGACCGACTTCGCGCAGGCGGAGGCCGACCAGGAGGTCGTCAACCTGACGCGCTTCAACATCTCCTTCCCCGAGAAGCGCCAGTTCTTCACCGAAGGCGCGGGCTTCTTCAACTACGGCGGCGGTGGCGGTGGCGGCGGAGGGGGAGGCGGCGCGCTGCCGCTCTTCTACAGCCGCTCGATCGGCCTGAGCGCGGACGGAAAGGGCATCCCGATCATGGCGGGCGGCCGCGTGACCGGGAATCCCGGCGCGTACAGCGTGGGCCTGCTCAACGTGCAGACCGACGAGGCCCAGTACACGGTCGGGAGCTCGCTCGTCAACGTCCCGCGCGCGAACTACACGGTCGCGCGGCTCAAGCGCAACGTGCTTGCCTCGTCGAGCATCGGCATGATCGCCCTCAATCGTGAGGGCGCGGTGAACGGGCGCGACTACAACCGGAGCCTCGGGTTCGACGGTCAGTTCACGCTCACCCGCAACCTCACGGTGGTTTCGCTGCTGGCGAAGACGTTCACCCCGGGAGTGGACAGCAAGGACATGGCGGGCGCGATCGACCTCAACTGGACGGGCGACAGGTTCGGCCTGAACGCCGGATACTCGGACATCCAGGAGGCCTTCAACGCCGAGATGGGCTTCATCCAGCGCACCGACATCCGGAACTCGAGCGCGGGCGGCAGCCTCACCCTCCGCCCGAAGTTCGCCAACATCCGACAGGTGACGGTGGGCTCGAGCATCGAGTTCCTGAACGACCATCAGGGGACTCTGGAATCGAGGGGCCGCCAGGCGAACATGAACATCATGCGGAACGACAACTCGAACGCCCGGTTCTCGTTCTCGAACGACTACGATCTGCTGGACCGGCCGTTCCGGGTCGGACCCAACACGGTCGCGGCTGGCGGCTATGAGCAGAACATGTTCTCGGGCAGCTTCGCGACCAACGACGGGGTGCGCGTCTTCGGCGGCGCGGGCGCGGACATCGGGCAGTACTACGGCGGCGACAAGCAGACGGTGCGCGCCAACCTGAACTTCCTCGCGCTCGAGACGCTGCTGGTCGAGAACAGCTTCACGCACAACCGCATCACGCTCCCGAGCGCGCCGATCTATACGACGAACACGCTCAGCACGCGCGTCACGTACTCTCTATTGCCGACGCTGTTCACCAAGGCGTTCGTGCAGTACAACGACGACCGCAGGGTGGCGAGCGCGAACCTCCTGCTGTGGTGGGTCTACCGGCCGGGCAGCGACCTGTACGTCGTCTACAACCAGGGCTGGGAGACGGACATCCCTGGACCGGAAGGGCTGCGCGTGCGGAGCCGTGCGGTCGCGGTGAAGTTCACGTACTGGCTGTCGCGGTAGCGGCCGCTCAGCGCTTCGTCAGTGAGCGGGCGTAACCGAGCGCGTCCAGCGCTTCCTGCCTGAACTTGCGGTCCCCGGGGTGGCGGAGCGGGAGCTCGATCGCGCGCTGCAGCTCGGCCTCCGCCAGGTCGAGGCGATCCGTGTAGAGGTAGGTCCTCCCCAGATCCAGATGGGGCACGAGCCAGCTCGGGTCGAGCTCGACCGCCCGCTTCAGGTGCTGCTCGGCGATTTCCCAGCTCGCGGACTCGAGCGCCGGGTTGCCCAGCAGGGTGCGAGCGACGAAGCGCTCGAAGCCCGACAGGCGCATCACGCGATAGGCGAGCATGCCGAGCGCGTCGTGCGCGCCCGCGTTCATCGGGTCCAGCCCGAGGATGCGGTGCGATAGGTCGTAGACCTCCTGCCCGGCGCGCGCGCTTCCCCGTGCCGACAGCAGGAACGAGCGCCGGCCGATGGCGACGCTCAGCCAGTAGAGGCCGTCCACGCCGTTCGGCTCGATCCGCGCCGCTTCCGATCCGTGCGCGACGCCGCGATCGAACGTTTCCCTCTGTCCATCGCGATTCTCGCCGAGCAGAGCGACCGAAACGGCGGCGCGCGACGCCTTCCAGCGCGCCTCGTAGTGGTCCGGATCGGTCCTGACGAAATCCTCGAGGAGAGCCAGGCTGCGGTCAGGCTCGCCCGCCCAGTAAGCCGAGTCCGCCTCTTCCAGCGTGGTGCGGACTTCGCCACCTTCGCGGGAGGGTGGCCAGCCCGCGCCCAGCGGCAGCGCCGTGAGCAGCACGCCGACGACGGCGAGCGACCTTCGGCGGTGCGCGGATCGGGGGTGGCTCATGGCTTTCCGGAAGCGGGCGTACTGGAGTCCAACGGGGAACGAAACGTAATGCCTCACGCCATTTTCGCGATTCCATGAACGGGGCAGGGCGCGCCTACCTCACGCTGGCGGTAGGCGACCGGCGGTACCTCGAGATGGCGGTGGACCTGGCGCTCTCGCTGCGCGCCTGGACCGCGCTTCCCATCGTGCTCGCGGCGGACGACGCGCTCGCGGCGCGCGCAGACGCATCCTTCCGCGGGATCTTCACCGAGGTCGTACTTCTCCAAGCCCGTTTCCTCGAGGGCCGCGCGCGGAAGTTCGGCGTTGCCGCGGTTTCGCGCTTCGACGAAACGCTCTACATCGACTCCGATTGCATCGTCGTGTCCGATCCGTCGTCCCTCTGGGACGCGGCGGGCGGGGGACCGTTGACGATGGCTGGCGAGATGCTTCTCCCCACCGACAGCGGATACCACCACGGCTTCTCGACGCGCGCGATCATCCGACAGCTCGGCCTCCGCGCGTACTTCAAGACGAACAGCGGGGTGTTCCACTTTCGGCGCGAGGGCGGACGCGAGGCGCTTGAAGCCTGCCTGCGCTGCCATCAGGACGAGGTGCGCCGCCGGCTCGCGCGGCGGTTCCGGCCGTGGCGCTACCTCGGGGACGAGATCGCGTTCGGCGTGGTGGGCGGGAGGCGGGGGTTCGAGACGTTCGGCGGACCGGGCCCGATGTACTGGGCCGACGAGATCAGAGCCCTCGATCTCGCGCGTCCGACGAAACCGGTGCTCCATTTCATCGCGCCGATCCCCGCCGCGACGCTCGACGGTCTGCTCGAGGGTGTGGTCCGGCGCCGGCGCGAGGCGAGGCTTTCCGCCGAGGGGTCGGTCGAGATCTGGCGTCGGGAGGCGCGGAAGAGCGGGCTCTCCTGGATCGCCAATCAGGCGATCCGCAGGATGATCCGGTCGGCCTGACGGCGGTCAGCTCGTCGCGCTTGCCGTCGATCCATGCTGCGCGCGGTGCAACTCGTAGAAGGTGCCCTCGCGCTGGAGGAGCTCGCTCCATGCTCCTCTCTCCACGATCTGTCCACCGCTCATCACCAGGATGAAGTCGGCGCTCCGCACGGTAGAGAGGCGGTGCGCGATCACGAGCACGGTGGACGCGGCTAGCCGCTGCTTCACGGTGGCGAGCACGCGGCGCTCCACGATGCTGTCGAGCGCGGAGGTCGCCTCGTCGAGGATCACGATGTCGGGGCGCCGCAGGATCGTCCGCGCGATGTCGATGCGCTGCCGCTGTCCCCCGGAGAGGCGCACGCCGCGGTCCCCCACCTCGGTGGCCAGCCCGTCCGGCAGCCGAGCGAGCAGATCGCCGAGCGCCAGATCCTCGAGCAGGCCCACGATCGTCGCGTCGTCCACCTCCTCCTCGAGGCCGAAGCGGACGTTGTCGCGCAGGGACCGATTGAGGAGCCAGTTCTCCTGACTCACCAGTGCCATGCGCGAGTGGAGCGACGGGAGGGAGAAGGCGTGCGCGTCCTGGCCGTCCAACAGGATCGTGCCGGGAGCGCACTCGTAGAGGCGCGCGATCAGGTCGACGAACGTGGTCTTGCCCGAGCCGCTCTCGCCCACGATCGCGGTGACGCGTCCGGCGGGGATCTCGGCGTCCACCTCGTGCAGCACCGGGATGCCGGCCGTGTACTCGAACGAGAGCCCGCGCACCGCGATGCCGTCGCGCAGGCCCTGGAACTCGAGTTGGCCCGAGGTGACGGTGTGCTTGTCGCCATCCGCGAACAGCTGCGCTGCAGGCTTCAGCTTCGGCAGTTGCTCGGCCAGGCTCAAGCTGAAGCTCGAGAGGGCGTTG
>CAMCNM010000132.1 GCA_945876015.1 Gemmatimonas phototrophica | reverse complement strand
CCGGGTCCGCTGCTGCCCCGCGGCCCATATCGGGAGTCGGCGAGCGCCTTGGGGCGGGCCGGATTGATCGTCGTCACGCATCGGAGCGCGCCGGCCTCGGCGGTAGCTCGCCTGGAGGCTGCGGCCCGCCGGGTTGCGCCAGGCGCCGTGCTCGCGCGCGTACGGCTCGCGCCGGGCCGTTGGGAGGATCTGGGCGGGGCTCCGGTGCCGGCTCCGCGTGGAACGGTGCTGGCGGCGACCGGGGTGGCCGGACCCGAGGGATTCGCCGCGCTCGTGCGGGGAGAGACCCGTGCCAACGCCGACCTCCTGGCCTTTCCGGACCATCACGAGTTCTCTTCTGCCGACCTGGAGCGTATCGGACGCGCGGCCGGAGGGCGGCCGGTGGCGATCACCGAGAAGGACGCGGTGAAGCTGAGGGAGCGGCCGAGCGTTCCATTCGAGGTCTGTGTTCTCACGCTCGCCGTCGTGGTCGAGTCGGGTGAGGCCGCGATGCGCGACCGGATCCTGGCTGCGGCGGAAGGGGGTAAGCGGTGACCGAGGTCGAAATCGAGACCGCCGTGCTGGTGGTCGGGAGCGGCATCGCGGGGCTTAGCTTCGCCCTCAAGATGGCCGCCGTCGGGGACGTGCTGCTCCTCACCAAGAAGGAGCGCGCCGAGTCCAACACCAACCACGCGCAGGGCGGGATCGCCGCCGTGCTGGGCGCGGACGACGATCCCGAGCACCACGTGCGCGACACGCTGGTCGCGGGAGCCGGACTCTGCCATCAGTGGGCAGTGGACACGCTCGTGCGCGAGGGCCCGCAGCGCGTGCGCGAGCTGGTCGAGTGGGGGACCGTCTTCGACCTGGGCGAGGGCGGGCTCCTCGCACTTGGTCGTGAGGGCGGGCACTCGCGTCGGCGCATCGCCCACGCGGGTGACCGGACCGGCCGGGCGATCGAGAGCGCGCTGCTCGAGGCGGTCGCGGCGGCGCCGCGCATCACCGTGCTCGAGGACCATCTGGCGCTCGATCTCCTGCTGGCGGAAAGCCCGGCCACGGATCACCCGGTCTGTCGCGGTCTGCTCGCGCTCGATCATCGGAGGGAGCACCTGGTGCGCGTGCGCGCGCAGGCAACCCTCCTCGCGGCGGGTGGGTGCGGCCAGGTCTACCGCCACACCACGAATCCGCCGATCGCGACGGGCGACGGCATCGCCATGGCGTACCGTGCGGGGGCGCGCATGGCGAACATGGAGTTCATCCAGTTCCATCCGACCGCGCTGCACCCGAGCAGCGATCCGGCCTTCCTGATTTCCGAGGCGCTGCGGGGGGAAGGGGCGATCCTGCGGCGCATCGACGGCGAGCCGTTCATGGAGCGGCACCATCCGCTCGGATCGCTCGCTCCGCGCGACGTGGTGGCGCTCGCGATCGACCGGGAGCTCAAGGAGCGCGGGGAGAGCCATGTGGTGCTCGACATCTCGGCGCTTCCGGCGGAGGCGCTCGAGGTGCGATTCGCGAACACGATCGCGGGCGTGCGCGCGCGCGGAATCGACCCGCTCGCGAACGGGATTCCGGTCGTTCCCGCGGCACACTACGTGTGCGGAGGGGTTCTCACGGACGGCGACGGGGCGACCTCGATCCCCGGTCTCTACGCGGCGGGCGAGGTGGCCTGCACCGGCGTCCACGGAGCCAACCGGCTCGCGTCGAACTCCCTCCTGGAGGCCGTCGTATTCAGTCACCGGGCCGCAGAGGCCTTCAAGCGGAGCCTCCCCGGAATGCCCGTGGTGACAGGCGGCGAATGGGTCGCCGGAGCCTCGGAGACGGGCCCCGGGCGCGACGCTCCGCTTCCGGTTCCCGCCGATCTGCTCAGGGATCGGCAGCGCCTGCGCGACCTGATGTGGGAGTGGGCCGGCATCGTGCGCAGCGACGACCGTTTGGCGCGCGCCGACGAGGAGCTGGCCGCGCTCAAGACGAGGCACGAGGATCGCTGGCGCCGCACGCGCTGGACGGCGGACTCGGCGGAGCTCCGGAACCTCATCGAGACCGCCGCGCTGATCGTGCGCTGCGCCCGTCTCCGCCGCGAGAGCCGTGGGCTCCACTACACGCTGGACCATCCGTACCGCGACAACGAGCGTTTTCTGCGCGACACCGTGGTTCGGATCCGCTGACGTGAAGGTCACCGTACTGGTGGTCGGCCGGGTGAAGGGGCCATTGGCGGAGCCGACCCAGCACTACGAGGAGCGCGCCGGCCACTACTGGAAGCTCGGCGTGATCGAGGTGGACGCCGGGGCGGGATCGAAGTCGGACCCGCAGGCGGTGCGCGCGGCCGAGGAAGCCCGCCTCCTGCCGCATCTCGGCCCGGGCACCGACGTGGTCGCGCTCACGCGCGGCGGCCAGCCCATGGGTTCGCGCGCGTTCGCGGCGTACCTCCAGGAGCACGCGCTACACTCGCGCGACGTCTCGTTCGTGATCGGGGGGGCGTTCGGGCTGGGGAAGGGGCTGCTCAAGCGGGCCCGCCAGCTCACCCTCTCGGCCATGACGTTCCCGCACGAGATGGCGAGGATGCTCCTGGCCGAGCAGCTGTACCGAGCGGGTACGATCCTGCGCGGCGAACCCTACCACAAAGGACCCTGATGACGGCCAATCTCGACATCAGGGTGGGACGCCCGTGGGGTGGCCTCGGGGGCGCCTACGCGCGCGGCGAGCCCGACGCGCTGCGCTGGTTCGGCGCCGACTGGCGCGATCCGGGCGCCTGGCGAGAGCGCGCCCGGATCGTGGGGGAGGCCTTCGGTAAGGAGGGCCGCCGGCGGGCTGTCGCCGCGCTTCGAGCCCCCACGGACGAGGTCCGGCGGGCGCTCGATAGGGTGGTGGAGGAAGACGGCTTCCTCATTACGACTGGGCAACAGCCCGGACTGTTCACCGGCCCGCTCTATACGATCCACAAAGCGCTGACGGCGGTGGCGCTGGCCCGCTGGGTCGAGGTTGTCGTCGAGGCCCCTGTCGTTCCAGTCTTCTGGGTCGCGTCCGAGGACCACGACTGGGCCGAGGCCAACCACGCGCATTTGATCGGCGTGGACAACGAGCTGCACCGCCTGGAGCTCGCACCGCCGCCCCGGGCCGGGGAGCTTCCGCTGCACCGGCTGCCGCTCGGAGCCGACGTCGAAGCCACTGTTGACGCGATGTCTCAACTCCTTCCACAGACGGAGTTTACCAAGCCCTATATCGACCTGATTCGAGGCGCCTGGCGGCCCGGGACCACCCTTCCCGAAGCGATGCGTGTCACGCTCGAGGCGCTGCTCGCGCCCTTCGGGATGGCCTTCGTGGACGCGGGGGATCCGGCGCTCAAGGCGGCGTCGCTCGGCGTGCTGGACTCCGCGGCCCGTTCGGCCGAGGTGCACGAGCGGGGTCTGATCCAGCGCGCCGCAGACCTCACGGCGGCCGGCTGGTCGGTCCAGGCTCCCGTGCTCGAGGGAGGGGTCAACCTCTTCATCGAGAACGAGGCTGGACGGGAGCGCCTCTACCGGAAGGACGGAGCGTTCACACTGAAGGGAAGCGGCCTTTTCACCCTCGACGATCTGGCCCGTCGCCTGCGGGAGGATTCCAGTACCGTCAGCCCCAACGTCCTGCTCCGCCCGGTGGTCGAGGCCGCGGCTCTCCCCACGCTCGGGTACGTCGCCGGACCGGCCGAGACCGCCTATTTCGCCGAGCTGGGCCCACTGTTCGCCAGCCATGGCGTCGCGCAGCCCATCGTCTTCCCGCGCTTCTCGGTCACCATGGTCGAGCGCAAGGTGGGGAAGGTACTCGAGAAGCTCGGCCTCGAGATCGAAGCGCTGGCCCGTCCGATGCACGAGATCGCGAGCGATATGGCCAGGAACGACCTCCCCGAGGGTGTCACGAGCACGCTTACCCGGATCCGGGCGGCGATCGAGACCGAGAGCGACGCGCTGCTCGAGGCCGCGAGGGCGGTCGATCCGACGCTCAAGGGACCCATGGACCGCGCCAGGAGCCAGGCGCTGGAAGCGTTCGCGGACGCCGAGAAGAAGGTCATCCAGGCGCTCAAGCGCGCGAGCGAGACCCGCCTGCAGCAGGTGGAGAAGGCCAGGCTGCGCCTCTTTCCCGAGGGTGTGCCCCAGGAGCGCTTGATCAACGCGTTCTACTATCTGGTCCGGTACGGGCCGGCGCTGCTCGACGAGCTAGTGCAGCGCTTTGCGGAGTCTCTGCCCCCCGGGGTGACCGCCGAGGGGCCTCCAGCCCGACTCGGGGGCTGATCACATGTTCTTCGTCCTTGTCTTTCTGGTCATCCTCGTCCTTTCGCCGGTGGGGCGCGCGATCGCGGACCGCCTGAGCGCGGGGACCGGGCGTCCGGACGACCTGGTCGTGCAGCGTCTCACCTCCCTCGAAGCAGAGGTAGAGCGCCTCGCTGGCGAAGTGAAGCGGCTCGAGGAGGAGGGGGAGTTCGTCCATCGACTGATCGCGAACTGGGACGATCGCGCCGCCCTGGGCAGCGGTGAGTGATCCGAATGGGATGACGCCCGCGAAGCGGGGTGCATCGGGTGCCCGCGCGGCCTGGTTGGTCGGCGCAGGCATCGCGTTGAGCCGGATGGCCGGTCTCGTCCGCGAGATGGTGTTCTCGTTCTACTTCGGGAACTCCAACGCCGCCGACGCGTGGGGCGCCGCGCTCCGCACACCCAACTTCATCCAGAACCTGCTTGGCGAGGGCACGCTCTCCGCGTCTTTCATCCCCGTGTACGCGCGCTTCCTCGAGGAAGGGAAGGACGAGGAGGCCGGCCGGTTCGCGGGTGCGGCGCTCGGGATCCTCACGGTGGTCGCGTTCGGCGTCGCTCTGATCGGGGTGCTGGTCGCGCCGGTCCTGGTGCACGTGTTCTATCCGCGCTGGGATCCGGAGAAACAAGCGCTGACCGTGCGCCTGGTCCGCATCCTCTTCCCGATGACCGCGGTGCTGGTGCTGTCTGCGTGGGCGCTCGGGATCCTGAACAGCCATCGGCACTTCTTCATCAGCTACGTGGCCCCGGTGCTCTGGAACCTCGCCATGATCGTGGCGCTAGCCGTGTTCGGAACCGTGCTCGGGCTGAACGCCGCCGGCCGCGATGCGGACCTCATGGTGATCATGGCGCTCGGGGCTCTGATCGGCGGGTTTCTCCAGCTCGGCATCATGCTGCCCTGGGTGATTCCCGCGCTCCGGCACTTCCGGCTCTCCTTCAGCACGCGTGTGGTGGGGATGCAGGAGGCGATCAAGAATTTCACCCCCGTGGTGATGTCGCGCGGCGTCGTGAACATCGTCGGGCAGCTGGACACGATTCTGGCCGGGCTGCTGGCGAGCGGAGCGGTCTCGATGCTGCGCTACGGGCAGACGCTCTATCTCCTTCCCATCTCGCTGTTCGGGATGTCGATCGCCGCGTCGGAGCTGCCCGAGATGTCGCGCGCCGGCCAGGCGCGCAGCGAGGAGGTGGGCGCGCGCGTCCGGAATGCGCTCGAGCGCATCACGTTCCTGCTCATCCCCTCGACCCTGGGCTACCTGGTGCTGGGCGACGTCATCGTGGCGGGCCTGCTCCAGCGCGGTGACTTCCGCGCCGCGGACACGTTCGTGGTCTACGCGGTGCTGGCCGCCTTCGCGCTCGGCGTGACCGCCTCGGCCGGCTCGCGCGTGCTCTCCCAGGCGTTCTACGCGTTGCGCGACACGCGGACGCCGGCTCGCATCGCGTACATCCGGGTCGGGGTCTCGGCGGTGACCGGGATCGCGCTCATGATCCCCTTCGACCGCCTCGGGTTCGGCGGTCTGCGCCTCGGCGCCGTGGGGCTGGCGCTCGGCGCTTCGCTGGGCGCCTGGACCGAGAACCGATTACTCCATCGGCGCCTGGGGGAGGTGGTCGTGGGGCATCGGCCCGCCGCGTCGCGCTTGAACCGTCTCGCCGCCGCCGGGCTGATCGCCACCGCGGTCGCGCTCCTCTCCAAGCTCGCG
>CAMCNM010000131.1 GCA_945876015.1 Gemmatimonas phototrophica | reverse complement strand
GAAGAACAGGTTCCCGAGCGTGAACGCCGACGGCAGGATGATGATGCCGCGCTGAAAAGGCACCTGGGCGATCAGGTTGCGTCGCTCGTCGGGGCCTTTCGGCAGGCGGTTGAACGAAGGCCTCATGCGCTCTCCTCGAAGCGCGGCGGCTCCCAGTCGTCCAGCTCCGCGCCCGTCAAGCGACGAAAGATCTCCAGATAGCGGCCCGTCGCGGCCGTCACCACCTGGTCCGGAAGGGCCGGCGGTGGAGGATTCTTGTTCCAGCCGGGCAGCGCGTCCAGCCAGTCCCGGATCGGCTGTTTATCGAGCGACGGCTGTCCCCGCCCCGGAGCATAACTCTCCTGGGGCCAGAAGCGGGACGAGTCGGGCGTCATCACCTCGTCGATCAGCAGGAGCCGTTCCTCGGGATCCAGGCCGAACTCGTACTTGGTGTCTGCCAGGATGATGCCATGCTCGGCGCAGGTGGCCCGACCCTTCTCGTAGAGGCGAAGGGACAGGTCGCGGAGCCGCATGGCCAGCGATTCTCCCAGCCGCTCGACCACGCCGCCGTACGAGATGTTCTCGTCGTGCAGCCCCGCGGCCGCCTTGGTCGCCGGGGAGAAGACGGGCGACAGGAGACGGTCGCTCTCGCGCAGGCCCTTGGGCATGGGCTCGCCCGCGAGCGTGCCGGCCTCCTTGTATTCCTTCCACGCCGAGCCCGACAGGTAACCACGCACCACGCACTCGATCGGTATCGCTTCCGCGCGCCGCACCAGCATGGCGCGCCGCGCCCAGCTCGCGCGGCACGCCGCGAGCTCGGGATGGCGGGCCACGATGCGGTCCGGGTCCACCTCGAGCAGGTGGTGGTCCACGCCCAGGCGGTCCAGCCACCAGGCGGTCAGCAGGGTCAGCACCTCGCCCTTCCGTGGGATCGGACGGCTCATCACGACGTCGAACGCGCTCACGCGGTCGGACGCGACCATCATCAGCTCGTGCGGGCCCGCCTCGTAGACGTCGCGCACCTTTCCCCGGTGGAGCAGCGGAAGGGGCAGGGCGGTCTCGAGGATCGCGTCGGTGGTGGACTGCTTCACACCCGCACCTCGGGCGCGCCAACGCGCTCGTTCGCGTCGTCCCGGTGGAGGGCGAGCACGGGTTCGACCCAGCTCTCCAGGAAGCGGCCGACCTGCTCCGGGGCACGTCCCACGAAACGCATCGGATCCGTGAGCTGATCGAGCTCGGCGGCGGTGATCCCGAAGCTCGCATCCTTCGCGATCCTCTCCAGCAGGTCCGGAGCGGCGCCTTCGTCCTTCATGCGGCGCGCGGCCTCCATGGAATGCTGGCGGATCCTCTCGTGCAGCTTCTGGCGGTCGCCGCCCTTCCGGACCGCGTGCATGAGCAGCGCCTCGCTGGCCATGAACGGCAGGTGCTCCTGCAGGTTGCGGCGGATCACCGCAGGATTCACCACCAGCCCGCCGGCCACGTTCTCGACCAGGACGAGCGTGCCGTCCAGCGTGAGGTACGCGTCCGGGATCGAGAGCCGGCGGTTGGCCGAATCGTCGAGCGTGCGCTCGAGCCACTGGGTCGCCGCGGTGAACGCCGGATCCTGCGCGAGGGTGATCACGTGACGCGAGAGCGCGCAGATGCGCTCGGCGCGCATCGGGTTGCGCTTGTAGGGCATCGCGGACGATCCGATCTGCTCTTCCTCGAACGGCTCCTCGACCTCGCGCAGGTGCGCGAGCAGCCTCAAGTCGTGCCCGAACTTGGACGTCGATGTCGCTACGCCCGAGAGCGTCGCCCCGAGCGCGGCATCCACCTTCCGCGGCGAGGTCTGCCCCGACACGCCGTAGCTCGCGGTGAAGCCGACGCGCTTGCTCACGAGCTCGTCCAGGCGGTCAACCCTGGCGTGGTCCCCGTCGAACAGCTCCAGGTAGGAAGCCTGCGTGCCGGTCGTTCCGCGCATGCCGCGGAAGCGCAGCGTCTCGAGCCGGAACTGGATCTCCTCGAGGTCGAGCAGGAAGTCCTGGATCCAGAGCGTGGCGCGTTTGCCCACGGTGGTGGGCTGGGCGGGCTGGAAGTGCGTCCAGCCGAGCGTCGCCACATCCTTGTGCGCGCGCGCGAACTCGGCCAGCGCCCCCACGCACCGCACGATGCGGGCCTTCACCAGCAGGAGCGCCTCGCGGTGCAGGATCAGGTCGGTGTTGTCGGTGATCGAAGCGCTGGTCGCGCCCAGATGCAGGATGCCGCGGGCGGCCGGAGCGTCGTCGCCGAACAGGTGGACGTGCGCCATCACGTCGTGACGGAAACGGCGCTCGTACTCGGCGGCGCGCTGCAGGTCGATGGGCCGCTCGAGCGCGGCGCGCATCTCGGCGATCGCTTCGTCCGAGATGTCCAGCCCGAGCTCGCGCTGCGACTCGGCCAACGCCAGCCAGATGCGCCGCCACCAGGCGAAGCGCCGCGCGGGCGAGAAGATCGACTGCATCTCCCGCGAGGCGTAACGCTCGCTCAGCGGGTGGACGTAGCGTCCGCCCTCGACGGGCTCACCCACGCCAGTAGAAGCTCTGCACCCGAAGCCCTCCGTTGCGCTCGAAGTAGATCTGGATCGGGCCACTGCGGCCCACGAGCTGCCGGAAGACGCCGGCCGCGTCCTCGGCGGTCGCGATCTTGACGTTGTTCACCTGGAGGATCACGTCGCCCTCCTCGAAGCCGAGCTGTCCCGCGAGCTCGGAGGAGATCCAGACCACCAGGGCGCCCTGATCGCTCTGCACGCCGCGTTCGACCTTGATCGCGGGGGTGACGGTGATCAGCTCGAGATCCTCGAGGATGCGGACGCGCTCCGCGCGCACCGACGGGAGCGCCTCGCTGCGGATCCGGATCGCCCTGCCTCCTTCAGCTTGCAGCGCGATCTCGTCACCGGCGCGCAGATCCATGACCACGTTCTCGAAGTCGAGCGGAGCGCTCAGGCGCCTGCCGCTCGCCTCGAGCAGCCGGGTACCGACGCGCAGGCCCGCGGAGGCGGCGGGGGAGCCCGCGGCCACGCGGGCGATGCGCACGCCCCGCGTACGCCCGAAATCGTCGGCTTCCACCGGCTCGACGTCGAAGCCGAGCCAGGCGCGCCGCACCTCGCCGAACTTGACCAGGTCGTCGGCCACGCGGAGGGCGCGGTCGATCGGAATCGCGAAGCCGAGTCCTTCGCTGCCGCCGCTCCGCGAGAAGATGTTGCTGTTCACGCCCACGACCTCGCCGAGCACGTTCACCAGCGGTCCGCCCGAGTTGCCCGGGTTGATCGAGGCGTCGGTCTGGATCATTCCCAGGTAGAAGCCGCCCCCCTCCGAGTTCGGGATGATGTGCCGCCCGGTCGCGCTCACGACTCCGGTCGTCACGGTCGGCTCGGTGTTGGAGAGCATGTCCCCGAACGGGTTGCCGATCGCCACGACCCACTCGCCGATCAGGAGTCCTTGCGAGGTGCCGAGCGGCGCGACGGGCAGATCCTTCGCGTCCACGCGGAGCACCGCGACGTCGGTGACCGGGTCGGTCCCGATCAGCTTGGCCTCGAGGTCCCGGCCGCCCGGCAGGGTAACCATGATGCGATCCGCGCCGCGCACGACGTGATCGTTGGTGAGGATGACGCCATCCGTCGAGATCACGAAGCCCGATCCCAGGCCGGCCGTCTGCCGGTTCGGGTTGGGCGCGAAGAAGAAGCTCTCCCAGGGGCTGCTCGAGCGGCCCGACCCTGTCGAGATCGTGTTCACGGAGACCACGGCGGGCGCGACCCGGTTGGCGGCCTCCACGATCGCCGTGCGGCGGCTCGTTTCCACCTGCGCCGAGCGATCGGCGCGCGCCGCCTGCTGCTGCTCGAGCTGGGCCTGCTGCTGAACGGCGCCGAAGCTCGCGGGCGCCTCGGCCGAGCTGGACGGGTCCCGGTCGCACGCGGCCAGAGCGGCCGCGATCACGGCCGCATTGAGCAGGGAGAGGGGACGGGGCACGCTAGAGCTCCTTGCCCAGCTTCTTCCAGTCGGCCAGGAACGCGCTCAGCCCCGAGTCGGTGAGCGGATGCTTGAGCAGCTGATAGAGCACCTTGGCCGGCATCGTGGCGCAATCCGCGCCCAGCAGGAGCGACTGCACCACGTGCTGCGGGTGGCGGATCGACGCGGCCAGGATCTCGGTCTCGAAGCCGTAGTTGTCGTAGACCTGCCGGATCTGGCCGATCAGCTCCATCCCGTCGCCCGAGATGTCGTCGACGCGTCCGACGAACGGCGAGATGAACGTGGCGCCCGCCTTCGCGGCGAGGTGCGCCTGGGTCACCGAAAAGCAGAGCGTGACGTTGACCCGGATGCCGTCGGCGCGAAGCGCGCGACAGGCGCGCAGGCCGTCCTCGGTGAGCGGGACCTTCACCACGATGTTGTCGTGGATCTTGGCCAGCCGCTTTCCCTCGGTGACCATCGTGTCCTTCTCGATGGCCACCACCTCGGCGCTCACCGGGCCGTCCACCGTCTTGCAGATCTCGAGGAAGATGTCACGCGGGTCGCCCTTGCCGGCCGCCTGCGCCATCAGGGAGGGATTGGTGGTGATCCCGTCGATCAGGTTGGCGTCCGCGGCGCGGCGAATCTCGGCCACGTCGGCGGTGTCGAGGAAGATCTTCATCGGTCCTTTTTCAGCCCCTTTCAGGCCCCCTCGAGGGCCTCTCCGAGTGCATGTTTGGGATACTCCACCAGGGTCAAATAGAGCCCCCGCGCCGGCGCCGGTGGCGACGTCGTCCGGCCCGGGGTCGGACCCTCCTCCAGGAGCGCCGTCAGGTCGTCCAGGGGACGGGCCCCACGGGCGATCTCCACTATCGTTCCGACCAGGTACCGCACCATGTGGTGGAGGTAACGGTCCGCCGTGATCGTGAAGGCGAGCCCCAACCCTTCCCAGGGTTCCCAGAGGGTCGAGCGCACGGTGCAGCGCGTTCCGCGCTCCGGTTGACCAGACTTGGCGAACGCCGCGAACGAGTGCGCCCCCACGATGCGAGCCGAGGCCTGCTCCAGCAGTTCCCGATCGAGGGAGGTGCGGACGCACCAGCACCAGCGTCGCAGGAAGGGCGAGCGCGCTTCCTCGCTCAAACCGAGACGGTACGTATAGCTGCGCGCTACGGCATCGTACCTGGGGTGGAACGAGGCCGGGACCGCCTGCACGTCGCGGGCCCAGACGTCGTCCGGGAGGATCGCGTTCAGGGCCTTTCGGAACGAGACGGCCGTCCACCTCGCCGGCACGCTCACGGCGGCCACCTGTCCGGTGGCGTGGACCCCGCGGTCCGTGCGGCCCGAGCCCATCACCACCCTACGTGCTCCGGTGAGCCGTTCGATGGCGGCCTCCACCTCACCCTGCACCGTCCGCTCCTCGCGCTGCGACTGCCAGCCGAAGAACGCGCCGCCGTCGTAATGAAGGGTGAGCGCGAGGCGGATTTCCTCTCCGGACGACACGCGAGAAACGTACAGGCGCGGCGGGTGCGGTTCAAGCCGATTTGCAACGTTCCCTTCTGGCGCGATACCCTAACCCGATGATCCAGACTCCGACTTTGCCAGCCGTACACATCCCCACCCTCCTCGGAAAGCTGACCGGGGGGGAAGACCTGAGCGCGGACGAGGCCGAATCCGCGTTCAATCTGTTCATGGACGGTACGGCGACGCCGGTCCAGATGGCGGCGCTGCTGGTGGGCCTGCGCGGGAAGGGTCTCGCACCCGCCGAGGTCGCGGGGGCCGTCCGCGCGATGCGCCGTGCCATGGTGCCGGTGCGCGCCCCGAACCCCGAGACGCTCGTGGACACCGCGGGCACGGGGGGCGGCGAGGTCACCACGTTCAACATCTCGACCGCCGCGGCGCTCGTGGCCGCCGGCGCGGGCGTGCGCATGGCCAAGCACGGCAACCGGTCGTTCACGTCCAGGTGCGGAAGCGCGGACGTGCTCGAGGCGCTCGGCGTGAAGATCGAGCTAGAGCCCCAGCGC
>CAMCNM010000130.1 GCA_945876015.1 Gemmatimonas phototrophica | reverse complement strand
AGCAGGCGTATCAGGACCGGCTCTCGGCGATCGACCAGCGCGCCGCGGCCCGTCAGCAGGAGCTCGTCCAGCCGGTCATGGATCGCATCAACGCCGTGATCGAAGCGTACCGCGCGGAGCAGGGCTACGCCCTGATCTTCGACGTGGCGAGTGGTGGTGTCGTGGCCGCGAGCCCGACCCTCGACCTGACCTCGGAGATCGTGCGGCGCCTGCAGGCCGGTGCGACTGGGGCGGCCGGGCCCGCGGCGGCTCCAGCTCCGAACTGACCGAACCTCACGGCTCGATCACGGCGGGCCCACCACGCAGCGCGTGGATGGGCCCGCTTCTTCTTCAACGACATGCTAGCCATGGCTGAGACGTCTACCCTGGGCGAGCTGGCTTCCCTGGTGGGCGGCCGCCTGGAGGGCGATCCAAGCCTTCCCATCCGGGGGGTCGCGGCGCTCGGGATCGCGGGGCCCGATCAGATCGCCCTGCTCGCCGCCTCCCGTTACCGGCCCGACGTCCCGGGCAGCCGGGCGGGCGCCCTTCTGGTCTCCACCGATCTGGCGGCCGCGCTCCAGGACGGCCGACCCCGGGTGATCGTCGCCGATCCTCACGCCGCGCTCATCCCTCTGCTCGCGCGCTTCCATCCCGCGGCTCCGGCGCGCGCAGGTATCCACCCGACCGCGGTTCTCGGGCGAGGGGTCCGCCTCGGGTCGGACGTCGAGGTGGGTGCGTATGTGGTGCTGGGCGAAGGCGCCGAGGTGGGCGATCGTGCGCGGATCGGTGCCAACTCGGTGGTGGGGCGCGGATGCAGGGTGGGCGCCGACAGCCTGCTCCACCCCCAGGTCACCCTCTATTCGGGGGCGGTGATCGGCGCGCGCGTCATCCTGCACTCGGGGGCGCGCATCGGGTCGGACGGATTCGGATACGCTGCGTCGAGCGCGGGACACGCCAAGATTCCGCAGGTGGGTGGCTGCATCATCGAGGACGACGTGGAGATCGGCGCGAACTCGTGCGTGGACCGTGGGTCGATCGGCGACACGGTGATCGGGCGTGGCAGCAAGCTCGACAACCTCGTCCACGTCGCGCACAACGTGCGTATCGGACCCCACTGCGTGCTCACCGCGCTGGTGGGGATCGCCGGCTCCACCACGGTGGGGACGGGCGTGGCGTTCGGAGGCCAGTCCGGTGCGATCGGTCATCTCACGATCGGCGACGGGGCGAAGGTGGCCGCCAAGAGCGCGATCTTCCAGGACGTGGCGCCGGGCACCACGGTGATGGGCATCCCCGCCTCGGATCAGGGGCCCATGAGACGCGCGTTCGCCCTCTTCCCACGCCTCCCCGAGCTGTTCCGCCGTTTGAGGGCCCTGGAGGGGCGTCCGGGCGCCAGGGAAGGGCTACCGCCCGACGAGGACGAGGGGGGCGCGTAGCGCCCGCGCGCGCGGAACTCCCACCCTCTGGGGCGGTTACATATCTCCGCGGTCGGCCGCCGGCCGGCTGCGGCCCAGGGCCGGCCGATATCTCCTCCGTGCCCCCAGCCGACCCCGATGACACAACCGAGACAGCGCACGCTGGCGGGAGCTGTCACGCTGGAGGGGAGGGGCGTCCATTCGGGCCAGGCGGCGACGCTGACGTTCCGGCCTTCCGGGCCGGATACTGGCCTGCGTTTCGTTCGCGTCGATCTTCCTGGTTCTCCCGAGATTCCCGCGTTGCTCGAGAACGTGGTCGGGACCGATCTGGGCACGAGCCTGGGGGCGGACGGAGCCACCGTACAGACCGTCGAGCACGTGCTGGCCGCGGTCTCTGCCGCCGGCGTAGACAACGCGGTGTTGGAGCTGTCCGGGCCCGAAGCACCGATCCGCGACGGCAGCTTCCGGGATTACGTGAAGGCAGTGGTCGAGGCCGGCACCGTGGAGCAGGGAGCGCCCGCCCGCGTGATCGAGGTGACGGAGCCCATGTCGGTGAGAGGCGACGAGGGGACTTCGTACGAGGTGAAGCCCTCGCCCGGTTTCCGGCTTTCGGCGGCGATCCAGTTCGCGCACCCGGTCATCGGCCGTCAACAGGGCACGTTCGAGATCACCACGGAGAGCTTCGCTCGCGAGATCGCCCCGGCCCGGACGTTCGGGTTCCGCGCCGAGGCCGAGGCCCTGATCGCCCGCGGGCTCGCCCGCGGCGCATCGCTCGAGAACACGGTGGTCCTGGACGAGGGCGGGGTGCTCAACGACGGCCTTCGTTTCCCGGACGAGTTCGTCCGGCACAAGGCGGGCGACATGGTGGGGGACCTGGCCCTCCTCGGTGCCCGGCTCCGGGGCCACGTGATCGCCGAGCGCCCCAGCCACAAGGGAAATGTCGTGCTCGCGAAGGCGATCGCCGCGCGAGGAGCTCGACCCAACGGAGGGACCATGATCGACGCGGCAAGGATTCTGCAATGCCTCCCCCACCGTTATCCGATGCTACTTGTCGATCGGATCATCGAGATCGAGCCCGGCAAGCGGATCGTTGGGATCAAGAACGTCACGATCAACGAGCCGTACTTCCAAGGGCACTACCCCAACCATCCCATCATGCCGGGTGTGCTGCAGATAGAGGCGATGGCGCAGGTGGGCGGGCTGCTGTTGCTGGAAGGGGAGGAGACGAAGGGGAAGCTGGTCTACTTCATGACGCTGGACAACGTGAAATGGCGGCGCCCCGTGGTTCCCGGTGACCAGATCCGCTTCGAGGTGGAGCTGGTGCAGCTCAAGCGGAGCGCCTGCCGTATGCGTGGGACGGGCACGGTGGACGGAAACCTGGTGGTCGAAGCCGAGATGATGGCCAAGATCGTGGACGCATAGCGAGCGGATCGCATGAGTGAACTGATCGTAGGAACGGACGAGCAGCCGGCGGCCCAGGTTCATCCCACCGCGCTGGTGGACGAACGGGCCAGGCTGGGTGGCGGCGTGTCGGTTGGCCCCTACTCGATCATCGGCCCCGGCGTCACGGTCGGGGCCGGTACCACGATCGGGCCGCACGTCCTGATCGAGCGCGACACGGTCGTGGGAAACGCCTGCCAGATCTCCATGGGTGCCGTGCTCGGTACGGATCCCCAGGATCTCAAGTTCAAGGGTGAGCACACGACCCTGCACGTCGGCGACCGGACCGTCATCCGCGAATACGCGACGTTGAACCGCGGCACCGCCGCGTCAGGCAAGACCGTGGTCGGGAGCCACTGCCTCCTGATGGCGTACGTGCACGTGGCGCACGATTGCGAGATCGGCAACCACGTGATCCTTGCCAACGCGGTCAACATGTCCGGCCACGTGGTGATCGAGGACTGGGCGATCGTGGGCGGACTCTCCCCGATCCACCAGTTCGTGCGCATCGGAGCGCACGCATTCGTGGGCGGAGCGTCGCGCATCGCGCAGGATGTGCCGCCGTACGTGCGCGTCGCGGGAAGCCCGCCCAAGCTGTATGGGCTCAACTCGGTGGGCCTCGATCGCCGCGGTCTGTCAGACGAAGTGCGCAGGGCGCTCAAGGCGGCCTATCGCATCCTGTTCCAGTCCAACCTGAACGTCTCTCAAGGGCTGGCGCGCGCCGAAGCCGAGGTGGAACAGCTTCCCGAGGTGCGCCATTTGCTCACGTTCATCCGGAACAGCCAGCGGGGCATCACGGTCGCGTGATGGGTTGGCCGACCGCTCTCGAGGACGCGTCGGCTGGTTGAGAGCCGGCCACCGATGAACCCGGCGCCCACGATTCTGCTGCTCGCGGGCGAGGCATCCGGGGATCATCACGCGGCGCGGGTCGCTTCGGCGCTGCGCCGACGCCTGCCGCGGGGGCGCCTGATCGGGTTGGGCGGTCCGCGCATGCAGGCGGAAGGGGTCGAACTGGTCGCGGGTCTCGATCAGCTCGCCGTGATGGGATTCGTCGAGGTGGTCGCCCATCTGCAGTTCTTCCGGGGGCTCGAGCGGCGGATCCGCGCGCTGGTGGACGCCCCCGCCGACCTCGTCATCCTCGTTGACTATCCCGGCTTCAACCTGCGCATCGCGCGCTACGCGCATCGTCGTGGGGTTCGGGTCCTCTACTACATCGCGCCCAAAGTCTGGGCGTGGAGGGCGGGTCGAGCACGCCGGCTCGCCGAGGACACCGACCGGGTCGCGGCGATCTTCCCGTTCGAGACCGACGGGCTGGCCGCCGCCGGCGCGAATGTGACGTTCGTCGGCAATCCGCTCCTCGATCGCACGGAGGCGGTTCCCGATCCGGAAGCCTTCGCGCGCTCGATCGGCGCGGACTCGACCCGTCCGCTGCTCGCGCTCCTGCCCGGATCGCGGCGGCAGGAGCTCGCCCGCCATCTGGATGTGTTCGTGGCCGCGGCCCGGCGTGTGACGGAGACGAGGCCCGACGTACAGCCCGTGCTCGCGCGCGCCAGCTCGGTCCCGGCCGCTGCGCTGGCGGGCGCCGGATTCCCGGTGACCGACCAGACACGCGCCCTCCTCCGCCACGCTTCCGCGGCGCTCGTGAAGTCTGGCACGGGAACGCTCGAGGCCGCGCTCGAGGGGACACCCTTCGTGACCGCGTACCGCACGCACCCGCTCACGTATGCCATCGCCCGCCGGGTGGTGCGCGTGCCGTGGATCTCGCTCCCGAACCTGATCGCGGGGGAGGCCGTGGTGCCCGAGCTCCTGCAGGACGACGCGACGCCCGAGCGCCTCGCGCGGGCGGTTCTGCCGCTGCTCGAAGAAGAATCACCCGCGCGCCGACGCATGGTGACCGGGCTCGAGCGGGTGCGCGGCCTGCTGGGCACCCCCGGGGCCGCCGAGCGGGTGGCCGATCTCGCGCTCGAGCTGCTCGGGTGAGCGAGGCGCGCTTCCGCGCGGCCGGGCTGCTCGGACGCGGATTCCTGGGCGGACTGTTCGCCACCTGCCGGTTCCGGGTGGAGGGCGGCGAGAATTGGCTCCGCTTCCGGCGCGAAGGGCGGCCGGTGATCTTGGTCCTCTGGCACGCGCAGCTGCTTCCGCTCGTGCACGAGCGGCGGGGAACCGGCACAGTGTCCCTGGTGAGCGAGCACAGCGACGGGGAGTACATCGCGCGGGTGATCGGACGCATGGGCATGAGCACGGTGCGGGGCTCTAGCACCCGGGGCGGCATCCAGGGCCTCAAAGGCCTGATCCGCGCGGCGCGCGCGGGCCACGACCTCGCGCTCACTCCGGACGGTCCGCGCGGCCCCGCCCGCGTGTTCAAGCCTGGCGCCCTGCTCGCCGCGCAGATCACCGGGCTGCCCGTCATTCCCTATGCGGCAGCATCCAGCGGCGCCTGGAGACTGGCGTCGTGGGATCGCTTCATGGTCCCCCAACCGTTCTCGGCGGTGCGGGTCGGATACGGCGCCCCGCGCTGGATCGAGCGGGATGCCCCGCGTGAAACGCTCGAGGCGAGGGCCCGTGAGCTCGCCGCCGATCTGGACGCGCTGTCCGTGCGTCTGGCGGACGCGGTCGGCGGCGGGGCATCGGTCGGGTGAGGCTGGCCGTCGAGCGCGGCGCGCGCACCCTCTGGTCGGGGGACGGCGGGACCGCCGGGGCCCTCTTCTCGATGTTGGCCATCCCCGCGGAGCTGGCGTTCCGCGCCGGCGTGTCTATGCGCGGCGCGGCGTACGAGAGTGGGATCTTCTCGATCGAGCGCGCTCCGGTGCCCGTGATCAGCGTGGGAAACCTCGCGGTCGGCGGCACGGGAAAGACGCCGCTCGTGCGCTGGGTGGTAGGAGTGCTGTGCGACGCGGGCAAACGGCCGGCAGTGGTTCTGCGCGGTTACGCGCGCGACGAGACCATGCTCCATCGCGGCTGGAATCACGGCCTACCGGTGATCGCCGACCGGGACCGGGCTAACGCCGCCCGCGACGCGGCGAGCGCCGGCGCGGAGGTCGTGGTTCTCGACGACGGCTTCCAGCACCGCCGTCTCGCGCGCGAGCTGGACGTCGTGGCGTTGGCCGCGGAGCACCGCTTCCCGGGTCCG
>CAMCNM010000129.1 GCA_945876015.1 Gemmatimonas phototrophica | reverse complement strand
TCGCCGGACGCATCTACCGGGTCGGGATCCTCATGACCGGCAAGCGGCCGGGCATCGGCGAGCTGCTGCGCTGGCTGCGCGAGGCCTGATCAGCCTCAGTCCGGCAGCGTCGATCTCAGCAGCCCGAGCAGTTGGCGCTCCTCGAGGCTGCGCGCGCGGCGCACCGCGTCCTCGTAGGTGCGCTCCACGATGATGAATGTGGTGCGCGTCGGCGTCTCACCGTCGTTCAGGTCCGAGGGCGAAAAGCAGAGCTGCGCGCGGTAGTGATCCCGATCGGGCGGGGGGTCCTGCTCGAACTCCAGGAAGACGTCCCAGATCCGACCGTCGTGGCTGATGTTCGCGAGATGCTGCCCGCGTGACGGGACCGGCGGCTCGGGCGGTGGATCGTGTCGGCTCACCGGTGCCTCCTCAGGCAGGGCGCAGATGGGAACGCGCTGCGCCGAGCGCCTCGGCGATCACCTTGCGCTCGCGCTCGTCGAGCGGACGGCCGCCGAAGCGGGCGCGCAGGTAGAGCTCCACCAGTCGCCGCGCCGGATCGGCCGCGGGATGGCCGCGCTCCTCGAGCTCCTCCACCACCTCGAGCGGGCCCACCGCGCCGCGGCCGAGCACGTCGGCCCGCCGGCACAGTTCGACCAGCCGCAGATACGCCCTCGTCTCGGACGGATGGCGCGTGCCGGAGCGCCGGAACCCCACGGCCGCGCTCAACGCCACGAGCACAAGCGCCGCCATCCCCCAGCGAATCCCCCACGGGCCGCGATCGGTTTGCGTGTCGGGTCCGGCGTCCTGCTCCTCCGACCATCCGCGGAAGCGATCGAGCAAGCCGCCCTGCGCGTCGATGCTGTAGTCGAGCACCCACTTGTTCCAGCGGTGCTGGACCGCGTCGAACATGAACCTGCCGGGCCAGAACCACGCCGTGGCCGTGGTCGAGCCCCCGGTACCACCCGGCGTGGGATCGAAGCGCACCCAGCCGAACTCCGGGAACCACACCTCCACCCACGAATGCGCCTGGTTCTGCGTGACGGCGAGATAGGAGCCGAACTCACTCCACTGGCCGCCGCGGAAACCGTTGATCTCGCGCGCCTGGAAGCCGAGCGTGCGCATCATCACCACCATGGCGGTCGAGAAGTACTCGCAGTGGCCCGCGCGCCGCTCGAACAGGAAGTAATCGAGCGTCGCCTGGTTCGCGTTCCGTGGCAGCTCGAGCGTGTAGGTGAACGTGCGCAGGTACGACTCGATCGCCTTGGCCTTGTCGTAGCGGTTGTCCGCCCCGCGCGTGATCGAGTCCGCCAGCGCGGCGATGCGGTCGGGCAGACGCGGGAGCTGCAGGTAGCGGTTCCCGCGCGGGTTGAAGCCGCCCTCCTGCGTCACGCGCAGCTCTTCCGCGGGAGGCGGACCGGTCATCGACCATGCCGTATAGGCCGGCGCGGCCACACCGAAGTGGAAGAAGTCCCCCGCGTTGTCGAAGAGCGGCTGGGCGCGCGTATCCGCGGTGATGCGCAGCACCGGGTGGAGCGCGAACATGACGCGCGAGTCGAGGGCGGTCGCGAAGATCCGCTGCCGCAGCTGCGGCCCCTGCCAACGCTCGCGATACCACGAGCCCGGCGCCGACGAGGGAGGGATCTGGTACGAGTGCGACCAGCGCCGGCCGTCGAACCGGTCGAAGGATCGGCCGCGCCAGTAGAGCGAGCCCAGGTCGGCCGGCTGCCCGTCGGGGAATTCGACGCGCAGCACGATCGTCGGATTCGCCTCGATGCGGGTGCCGAACTCGCCGATCGAGACCACGTCGGAGAAGCCCGCCACCGCCATGCCCGGCATGTTCCCCATGCCGGCCCACCCGCGCGACACGCGCGGAAACGCCACGAACACCAGCGCGCTCATCATCAGCACGACGGTGCCGAGCCCCGCGGTCGCCATCACCATCGGCCGATCCACGGGCGGTTCCGCGACGCCGAAGCGCAGCGACTTTCGGCGTAGGTGTCCGAGCGTCAGCGCCACGGTAGCGAGCGTGATGTACGCGATGAACGCCACGCCGTACACGATGCCCGGACGATACGCGGCCGCCGCCAGGATGAGCGCGAACGAGAGCCCGTAGAGCCGCCAGTCGTTGGGCGCGTCCAGGGAACGGAGCGATTCGGAGCACAGCAGGAGGAGCAATAGATCGACGACCGGAATGATGACGTCATCGCCCACCAGGAAGACGTGCCACAACGCGCGCGCCATCAGCAGGCCGGCCAGCGGCAACCAGATAGGCTCCATGCGCGCGGACAGCTCGCGCGAGGGATGCCAGTAGAGCGCGACGATCAGCGCGATCAGGGCGAGCGCGGAGGCGAGGGGCTCGAAGCCCGCTCCGGCCGCGAACGCGAACAACGCCGCGACGCCCATCAGCACCGCGAGCCGGCGATGGAGGAGCGCGAGCTTCATGCGGCCCCTTGGGGCCGCATGACGTCATCGCCCACACGCGGGGTCGGCGCCCCGAGGAACGCGTCGCCATAGCCACCGGCCGCGCGACCGGTCAGCGCGACCAGGACACAGCGCGCCGGATCGATCGGAGGGAAGGGAGGCGACGCGTCGGGACTGAATTCGACCCTGGCGAGCTGGTCGAGTATGGACTCGAGCTGTCCCGCGCCCGCGCTCGGAGCGACCAGGCGATGCCCGGCCACCAGGCCGAACCGCTTCCCTTCCGACTCCGCGCGCGACGCGAGCGAGGCCGCGATCTCGACGAGGGCTTCGGTCTCGTCCGTGCCCGGCTCGCCCGCGAGGTCGAGGCAGATCCACAGCGTCTCGGCGGCGTCGCGCTCGTACTCGCGCACCACCGGCGCGGGCAACCGCGCGGACGAGCGCCAATGGATGTCCTTGGGGTCGTCGCCGACGCGGTACGGGCGCAGGCCGCGGTAGTCGCCGCGCGTGCCAGGCGCGCCGGCCATCGCGAGGCCGCGCGCGCGGTTGCGTCCGCCGCCGGGAAACGGAGCCCGCACCACACGATCGTGCCTCGGCCAGACCACCAGCTCACTGGGCAGCTCGACGTCGCGCTCCTTCACGAACAGCCCGAACGGAAACGACGTGCCGATCGTGAGCACCCCGAGCGGATAGAGCCCGCGTTGCACAAAGCGATGCGTGGACCGGCCGATCGCGTCGCCCCGCGCGGGGATGCGCGCGAGGAACGCCAGCTCGTCGAGGCCCGCTTCCTTGAGCTCGATGGCGAGGCTCGGAAGCCGCGCCTTCTCGTTGGTTACGTCGTAGACCAGCCGGATGTCCTGTCCGACGGTGACGCCCCGCGGAATCCGCCGCTGGACCCTGAGGTCCCTGATCGCCTGCTCGGAGAGCCAGCTGCTGACCACGATCAGGCCCAGCATGGCGCCCATCAGCAGGTAGAGGAGGTTGTTCCCGGTGTTCATGGCGGATAACCCGACCAGCATTGTGCCCGCCGTGAAGAGCATCCCGACCGTCGTGAAGCTGACGCGGCGCCAGGCTCGCAGACGGCCCCACGCGCGGGCGACCCTGTCGCGCATCGACCGGAGCGAGCCGCCCACGCTGGGTCGCGCGCTCACACGGGCGACTCGGTCTCTTCCAGGATGCGCTCGAGCAGCGCGGCGGCCTGTTCGTGCGCGTCGAGCGTCGCGGCGGTGGAGCCCGCGGGAAGCAGCCGGTGCGCGAGGCACGGCACGACGAGCCGACGCACGTCGTCCGGAACGAGATAGCGCCGGCCGCTCACGAGCGCGAACGCGCGCGCGGCCCTGAACAGCGCGATCGCCCCACGCGGGCTCACGCCCATGCGGAAACCGGAGGCGCTTCTGGTCTTGCGCACGATCTCCATCAGGTGATCGACGATCGCATCGTCGGCGCGCACGTGCTCCACCTCGCTCTGGAGGTGGATGACCTGCGCGGGAGTCAGCATCGGCTCGAGCGCGTCGAGCATAGGCACCGAGCTCGCGGACTCGAGCAGGATCCGCTTCTCGGCCTCCATGCCCGGATAGCCGATGGTCAGCCGCATGAGAAAGCGGTCGAGCTGGCTCTCGGGGAGTGGATAGGTGCCGTGGTGCTCGAGAGGGTTCTGGGTCGCCATCACCATGAAGGGCGACGGCAGCGCGAGGGTCCGGTCGTCCAGCGTGACCTTTCCTTCCTGCATGGCCTGGAGAAGGCCGCTCTGGGTCCGGGGCGGGGCCCGGTTGATCTCGTCGGCCAGCACCACGTTGGCGAAGATCGGCCCCGGTCGGACGTCGAACTCGGCCGTGCGCGGGTCGTAGACCGACACCCCCAGAACGTCCGAGGGCAGCAGGTCGCTGGTGAACTGGATGCGCCGGAAGCCCAGCCCGAGGACACGCGCCAGGGCATGGGCCAGGGTGGTCTTCCCCACTCCCGGAACGTCCTCGAACAGGAGGTGCCCCCGGGCGAGCAGGGCGGAAACGGCGAGGCGCACCACCTCGCGCTTGCCATGGAAGACCTTCTCCACCTCCGCCACGAGATGGTCGAGGAGCTCGAGGGGAGCCTGGGTCTCGCGCATGGTCGAGGCGGTGTCGTGCATCGAGTCTCCGGGTGATGCCGAGTGGCGTCCCGCCCGGCCTCCAGAGGCGAAAACCCCCCCATCGGGAAACCGAAGGGGGGATGGGAAAATATATCACCCGCCCAACGGAGAAAGGTTCGAAAAACTCCGTTGACACGCGCGGCGCACATCCTCTAGCTTCGCTTGGCTTTTTCACCGGATCCATGGCGGACCGCTCGCACTCCGTGCGCCCCCGCCTTTCACCGCATCACTCCGGGCGTACGGCATGACTCGTAAGCCATGGCTGCTCACGACCGCCCTCGCGGTCGTCGCGGTCGGTTCCCTGGCGTTCGTCCAGACCCAGTCTACGGACAGCGCCGCGGCCCCACAGCAGGCCGAAGTGACGGACACGACGATCCAGCCGATCGCGTTCCCTCACGACATCCACGCCGGTACCTACAAGATGGACTGTATGTACTGCCACTTCTCCGCGGAGAGGTCGGTGGATGCAGGCCTTCCCCCCGTCACCACCTGCGCGGGCTGCCACCGGCTGATCCCGGGGGCCACGAACCCCCAGGAAATCACGAAGCTGATGGGCTACGCGAGCCGGAACGAGTCGATCCCGTGGGCGCGGGTCTACAAGGTCTCGGACCACGTCCACTTCCCCCACATGCGCCACATCGACGCCGGCCTGACCTGCCAGGAATGCCACGGTCCGGTCGAGACGATGGGCGCCATCCAGACCCAGGATCCCCTGTGGCCTGGCAATGACATGGGACGGTGCGTGCAATGCCATGTCGAGAGAGGCGCGTCGCGGGATTGCGCCGTCTGTCACTACTGATCCCGGCGGACGCGAACCGATGAGCATCAAGAGACGTGACTTCCTGAAGGTGGTCGGTGTCGGTGGAGCGACGGCCGTGGCCGGCTGCTCGACCGGGACGCCCGAAAAACTACTCCCGTACGTGATCCCGCCCGACGACATCACTCCGGGCGTAGCTACTTGGTACACAACGGTTTGCGGGGAATGCGCCGCCGGGTGCGGCGTCTGGGCCCGGACCCGTGAGGGCCGGGTGGTCAAGCTCGAGGGCAACCCCTCCCATCCGATCTCCAGGGGCGCGCTCTGCCAGCGCGGACACGCGTCCCTCCAGGGCCTCTATAATCCCGATCGCTATACGGGCCCCATGCTCAAGGAGGGCGGCGCGTTCCGCCCCGCGACCTGGGACGAGGCCGAGACCCTGCTGGCCGAGAAGATCCAGGCCGCCGCCGGGAACGTCATGCTGATCAGCGGGCATACCAGCCCGACGCTTTCCGCCCTGTTCGACGCCTTCATCGCGGGCGCCGGCGGCACCCGGGTCGAGCACGAAGCCCTCTCCGAGGCGCCGCTGCGTGAGGCGGCCCGGATCGCGTTCGGCTCGGACGTCGTACCGCACTACCAGTTCGCGGACGCCCGCCTGATCGTCTCGTTCGGCGCGGAATTCCTCGAAACCTGGCTCTCCCCCGTCGAGTACGGCCGCGACTTCGCGCGCTCCTCCGCGGTGGACGCCGCCGGATCGAAG
>CAMCNM010000128.1 GCA_945876015.1 Gemmatimonas phototrophica | reverse complement strand
CCAGCTGCTGGGGTTCTTCGTCGGGCGCGCAGCCGACCGGCGCGCGGCGAACCCGCAGGAGCCCGTCGAGCCCGCCGAGTACGACCCCGATGCCCTGCCACCCGGCTACCTCTTCCGGACCAGCGCCACGAGCCTCACACTGGTCGTTGCGCTCGGATGGGCCGGTGGTCTCTACGTGCTCTACGAGACGGCGGAGCACGGTGGCGAGATCGTCTACGGCCACGCGGGCGGCGTCGGCACGCGCTCGGGCGATCCCGAGGACGTCGAGCGCCTCCTGATCGCCGGCCTCTACCACGAATCGATCCTGGACCGCGATGCCGGACAGTACGAGGACGCGGCCCGTCTGGTGGACGAGATGGCGCGGCGCTATCCCGACGATCCCGAGATCCGGCTGCTGCTCGCGGAGTCGATGATCGAGGACCGCCAGGACGGCCGCGGTGCGCTCCGCGTGCTGGCGAGCCTCCAGGCCCAGAGCGGCGGACCGACCAGCCTGCGTCAGGCACTCCTCCGATCCGACGCCTATCGCCTCCTCCAGATCCCCGACTCCGCCCGGGAGGCGCTCTCCACCCTTCCCGAAGCACAGCGCGGCAGCGCCGAGGTGGCCCAACGTTTGAGGGACCTCGGCACTCCCTGAGCATGACCCACCTTCCCGCCCACAGGGCTCGAGCCATGCTCCGTGTGTCGCTCGCCTCGCTGGTGTTCGCCGTCGCCTCCGCCGCCTCGGCGCAGCAGCCCACGGTGGCCCCCGCCGGCCCTCCCAAGCGCACCGTGGCCGATACCTCGGTGTTCGCGCCGCTCGTGCTTCCGGCCGCCAACGACTACCGGACGGGCGGCGGATCGCCGGGTGTTCGGTATTGGCAGAACAAGGCCGACTACGACATCACGGCGGCACTCGACACCACCAGGCAGACCGTGAGCGGCCGGCTTCGGATGCGCTACACGAACAACTCGCCCGACACTCTCCGTTTCCTCTGGATGCAGATGGAGCAGAACGCGTTCAAGGGCAACTCGCTCAACTCGCTCATCTTTCCGCAAACCGCCCGCTTCGGCGCGCGCGGCTTCGAGGGCGGCGACGTGATCAAGCGGTTCGACCAGCTGCTCGGGAGGAACGGCGAGCGGCAGGTCGCGGTCGTGCGCCGCGAGAACGGAACGATGACCCGGATCGACCTGGCCGAGCCGCTCGCGCCGGGAGGGACCGCGAGCTTCGACGTGCAGTGGCACTTCCTCGTTCCCGAGCATGGGGCGGACCGGATGGGGCGTGACGGTGCGCTGTACGAGATCGCGCAGTGGTATCCGCGCGTGGCGGTCTACGACGACGTCGCCGGATGGAATACCGAGCCGTACCTGGGGCAGGGAGAGTTCTACCTCGAGTACGGCGACTACACGCTCGCGCTCACCGTGCCCACGGGATACATCGTCGCCGCGACCGGATCGCTCCAGAACCCGGGCGACGTGCTCCCTCCCGAGCAGCGCGCCCGCTACGTCGCCGCGGCCAAGTCCGACACGGTCATTCGCATCGTAACGGCGGCCGAGCTCGAGAGCGGCGCGGCGCGGCCGAGGACGGGCGGCGCCACGCTCACCTGGAAGTTCACCGCGCAGAACGTGCGCGACGCGGTGTGGGCGGCGGCCCCCGACTACCAGTGGGACGCCACCAGCTACAAGGGCATCTACGCGTTCTCGTACTATCGCCCGCGCGCGGCGCCGGTCTGGCAGGACGCCGCGGACCAGGCGCGCATGTCGATCCAGGAATACTCCGAGCGCTGGTTCCCGTATCCCTGGCCACAGATCTCCGCGGTGGAGGGACCGATCAGCGGCATGGAATACCCGATGGTCGCGATGGAGAGCTCGACGCGCAGCGTGCAGGACCTCTACAACGTGCTCACCCACGAGGTCGGGCACATGTGGTATCCCATGATCGTCGGCTCGAACGAGCGGGTCTACATGTGGCAGGACGAGGGATTCAACACGTTCATCAACACGTTCTCCGAGGGTCTCCGCTATCCCGCTCAGGGCGACCAGATGGCCCGCGCCGCCCAGGAGCGGTCGCAGATCGAAGGCTTGATGCGGCGCGGACGCGACGAGCCGATGATGGTCGAGCCGGACCGCGTGAACCCGGGACTGCTCGGCGCTTCGGACTACGTCAAGCCGAGCGTGGGTCTCCAGCTTCTCCGTCAGGAGATCCTCGGACCGGAGCTGTTCGACGACGCGTTCCGCGAGTACACGCGCCGCTGGGCGTTCAAGCATCCCACACCCGCCGACTTCTTCCGCACGATGGACGACGTGGGCGGACGCCGGCTCGATTGGTTCTGGCGCAACTGGTTCGTCGAGAACGCGACCTACGACCAGGCGATCGATACGGTCGCGACGCGGACGTCACCGGGCGGCGACACCCTCGCGGTCGGCGTCCGGTACGGGAACCGCCAGCGTGGTGTCCTCCCGATCCGGGCACGCTTCACGTTCAGCGACGGATCCACGCAGGACTTCAACTACCCGGCCGAGGTGTGGAGCACGAACAGCGCGCGCTACGTGCGGCAGTACGTGTTCGTCGGGAAGACGCTGGCGAAGATCGAGCTGGATCCCGGGCTACTGCTGGTGGACATCGACCGGGGCAACAACGTGTGGACGGCTCCGCCCGCGGGGACCGCGCCGAGGGACTGAGCGCGGACCCAGGCAAAGCTCAGCTCGGGGTCCCCGAAAGCATCCGGTAGAGGAGGTGGAGCGCCGCCTGGGCCGAGCGCTCACGCACGGCCTCGCGGTCACCGGGGAAGACGCGGGTCTCCGCGACGACCCGCTCGCCCACCGCCGCCGCCCACCAGACCGTGCCCACCGGCTTCTCGGGAGTTCCCCCGCCCGGGCCGGCGATGCCGGTGATCCCCACGCCGGCGCCGGCGCCGAAGAGCCGGGCGGCTCCCGTCGCCATCGCCCGGGCGACCTCCTCCGATACCGCCCCCACCCGCGCGAGCACGCCCGGATCCACACCGAGCTGGTCCACCTTGGCGCGGTCCGCGTAGGTCACCACCCCGCCCAGGAACCAGGCCGACGAGCCGGCGCGGTCGGTCAGGCGCTTGGCGAGCAGTCCCCCGGTGCAGCTCTCCGCGGCCGCGAGCGTTCGGCCCGAGCCCTCGAGCGCTCCCGCCACCGCGGCGACCAGGTCCTCGCCCTCGAACCGATAGTCCGCCAGGTCTCCGAGCGCCGCCTCCATCCGATGGAGCCAATCCTTCGCCTCCTGGGCGTCGATGGCGTCATCCACGGTGAAGCGCAGATCCACGCCGCGTAGCGACGGGAGGTAGGCGAGCCGCACGGGGCCGCGCTCGGTCGGAAGGCGCGCCTCGACCTTCTCCGAAAGGAGCGACTCGGCGATTCCGGTGGTGCGCACGAAGCGGTGTACGGGCGGCCGTAGCCGGCCGGCGAACACCTCGATCACCAGCTCGCGGACGGGACCGGCGAGCATGCCATCAAGCTCGCGCGGCACGCCCTGGAGCAGCACGACCCAGCGCCCCCCCTGCTCGATCGCGAGCCCGGGCGCGGTGCCGCGGGCGTTGGGCAGGACGCGAGCCCCCTCGGGCACCATCGCCTGCCGCAGGTTGTTCTCGGGGAAGGTGCCGGTAGAGAATGCGCAGAAGCGCGCGCGCAGCTTCTCGACCACCTCGGGGTCGCTGCGCAGGGGCCGGCTGAGCAGCTCGGCGACCGCCTCGCGGGTGAGGTCGTCGGGGGTCGGTCCGAGCCCGCCGGTCACGATCACCAGGTCGGCGTCGGCCAGGCCCCGCGCCACCGCGGCCTGGATTGCCGGGGCCCGATCGCCGACGGTCTCGCGCCGCACCACCGGAGCGCCCAGGTCACCCAGCGCGCGGCCGATCCGGGCGGCGTTCGAGTCGATGGTATCACCGAGCAGGAGCTCGTCGCCGACGGTGACGACAACGGTGCTCGGCACCGCTCAGTTCCTCACACCCACCACGGAGCGATAACTCCACAGATAATCGATCATCGAGTACACCGTGAGCACGAGCGCGATCAGGAGCGTGCCCGCGATTAATACGCCGAGCGAGAGCGCGACCCGGCCCCACACCTCGCTCCCCACCCAACCCCGCTCGTTCGCCGTGACCAGGAGGGGGTACCAGAGGAGCAGCGCCCCCATGAAGAGGTTCTGCGCGAGCGTCTTCACCTTGCCCGACCTTCCCGCGGCGATCACAACCCCGCGGCGCTGCGCCCACTGGCGGAAGATCGTGATCAGCGCCTCGCGGCCGAAGATCACGACGAGGATCCAGGTGGGGAGGGCTCCCAGATAGGGCACCAGGTTCAGCTCGCCGGGGCGGTGCGACACGATGTAGAACGGCACGAAGGTGGTCACCAACAGGAGCTTGTCGGCGAGCGGATCGAGCAGCTTGCCCATGTCGGTGATCAAGCCGTGCTTCCGGGCCAGATACCCGTCCCAGACGTCGGAGAGCGCGGCAGCGACGAAGACGACGAACGCGGCGTAGCGCGCGTCGTTGTCCTCGGATACGGCGAGGAAGAACAGGACCGGACAGACGGCGATCCGGGCCAGCGTGATGATATTGGGGAGGTTGAGACGGCTCCCGGGAGGCACGGGGCCGCTAGCTCAGGTTCTTGATTACCATCTTACTGACGGACTTGAGCGTCTCGAAGACACCCTTCCCCTCGATCGCGACGCCCTCGAAGTCCGGAACTCCCATCGGGTTGATCTGGGAACGGACTTCCTCGACCGACATCGCGTTCGGCATGTCGCGCTTGTTGTACTGGATCGCGAACGGAATCTTCGAGAGATCGTAGCCGTAGGCCTCGAGGTTCTCGAAGAAGTCGAAGAACAGTGTCCGCTCGGTCTCGGTCGCCAGGGAGATCATCTTTCCCTTGGTGTCCGGATTCACGCGGGAATAGATGTACTCGAGGTTGGTGGTCTTCCCCCCGAGGCCGGTACCGTAATAGACGATCTTACAATTGATCTCGCGGCTCGCGTAGTTGATCATCTTCATGATGGACTACGCTCCCTTCCTGGCGCGTGACATGGGGCCATGCCCCCCCGAACGGTCCGTAAGGTCGGCCCTGACTTCAGCTTGGGCAAGGAGGCGAACCCGGATCAGAGGACCTGCTCCCCCGCCAGCTCGCGCAAACGGGCCTCGTCTTCCATGCGGACGACGATGGCCTGGGCCCGGCTCCGGAGGAGGGGCCTGCGCTCCCAGGCGATGAAATCCCGCAGCAGGGTGATGTTGTCGATCGAGGCGTCCTCGCCGGCCATGTAGCCGAGCGCGGCCAGGCGCCGGAGCGCGTGCGGGCTGAAGAGGTCGCGCCGATGGCGGGACATCTGATCCCGCAGCAGGAACGCGGCGGCCGCCCCTACCGCCCCGAGCGCGAGCACCGTGATGCCCGCCGTCTTGAGCGTCCGGGCCAGTTTCTCGTTCACATCTCCCTCCGTCCCAAAAGCGCCTCGGCCAACGTCGAACCGTCCACGTACTCCAGATCGCTCCCCACCGGGATGCCACGCGCCAGCCGGGTGACCTTCAAACCCAGCGGACGGAGCGCCCCTTCCAGATACACGGCGGTCGCCTCGCCCTCGATGCTGGCGTTGGTGGCGACGATCACCTCCTGCACCACTCCGTTCCCGCCGCGCACGCGATCGAGCAGCCTCGGCACGCTCAGGTCGTCCGGCCCCACCCCGTCCAGGGGGGAGAGGTGCCCGCCCAGCACGTGGTACAGCCCGCGATACCGGCCCGTACGCTCGATCGCTCCCACCTCGTACGCCTCCTCTACCACGCAGATGATGCCCGGATCCCGGCGGTCGTCCGTGCACACGCCGCACAAGTCGTGCTCGGTGAAGTTTCCGCACCGCCCGCAGGGGTGGATCCGCTCGGCCACGTCGCGGATCGACCGGGCCAGGCGGCGCGCGTCGTCCGGGGTGCCCTTCAGGAGATGATAGACCAGACGGAGCGCGGTCTTGGGCCCGATGCCGGGGAGGCGAGCCAGATCCTCAGCCAGCTGGTCGATCAGGGACATACAAACTGCGAACTATCGATCAGAGGAGTCCCGGGATCTGC
>CAMCNM010000127.1 GCA_945876015.1 Gemmatimonas phototrophica | reverse complement strand
GCACGCGGGCGCGCCTTGGGAGCTCGGGCTGGCCGAGACCCAGCAGGTGCTGGTGATGAACAAGCTACGCGACCGCATCACCGTGCAGGTGGACGGCCAGATGAAGACGGGCCGCGACGTGGTGATCGCCGCGCTGCTCGGCGCCGAGGAGTATGGGTTCTCGACCGGCCCGCTGGTGGTCATGGGCTGCATCATGATGCGCGTGTGCCACCTGAATACCTGTCCGGTCGGCATCGCGACCCAGGATCCGCAGCTCCGCGAACGGTTCAGCGGGAAGCCCGAGTTCGTCACGACCTTCTTCGAGTTCATCGCTGATGAGGTGCGCGAATACATGGCGGAGCTCGGATTCCGCACGCTGGACGAGATGGTCGGCAGGGTGGATTGCCTCGACTTCGCTCCGGCCCTTGATCACTGGAAGGCGAACGGTCTCGACTATTCGTCGATCCTATTTGCACCCGACATGCCTGACTCGGTTGCGCGCCGCTGCGTGATCGGGCAGGACCACGGGCTGGACAAGGCGCTCGACAACACGCTGATCGCGCGCTGCGCCGACGCGCTCGAGCGCGGCAGCCGGGTCGAGCTCGACATGCCGATCCGCAACGTGAATCGCACCGTCGGCACGATGCTCGGCTATCACCTCACCACGAAGTGGGGTGGGGAAGGCCTGCCGGACGACACGATCAACGTGCGCTTCACGGGATCCGCCGGCCAAAGCTTCGGGGCGTTCCTGCCCCGGGGCATCTCGTTCTCGCTCGAGGGTGACGCGAACGACTACTTGGGCAAGGGACTCTCGGGTGGAAAGCTCGCGGTCTTCCCGTCGCGCAAGGCCACCTTCGTTCCCGAGCAGAACGTGCTGATCGGCAACGTGGCGCTCTACGGGGCGACGAGCGGCGAGGCGTTCGTGCGTGGGCTCGCGGGCGAGCGCTTCGCGGTGCGCAACAGCGGCGCGAACGCGGTGGTCGAAGGCATCGGCGATCACGGCTGCGAGTACATGACGGGGGGCCGCGTGGTCGTGCTCGGCCCAACGGGGCGCAATTTCGCGGCGGGGATGTCGGGCGGGATCGCGTACGTGATGGACCAGCTCGGTGACTTCAAGAAGCGCTGCAACCTGGGGATGGTCGACGTCGAGCCACTGGAGCTCGAGGAGGACGTTGCGTTCGTGCGTGCGTTGATCGAGCAGCACATCGAGCATACACGCTCGGACTATGCCGAGCGGATCCTCGAGGACTGGGGCAAGAAGAGACGGTCGGAGAAGGCTCGGCCGGAATTCCTCAAGGTGATGCCAAGGGACTACCGCCGCGTGCTGGCCGCCAAAGCGTATGCGCTGGCGGAAGGCCGGGAGCCCACGTTCGCAGAGCTGGTGGGCTCCACCAGTGGGTAAGGTCACCGGGTTCATCGAAATCAAGTACAAGAAGTGGCCCACCCGCCCGGTCGTGGAGCGCATCCGCGACTGGAGGGAGGCTTACCTTCCTTATCCCGAGCTCGAGCTGCGCAGGCAGGGCGCTCGGTGCATGGATTGTGGTATCCCTTTTTGCCATCAGGGGTGCCCGCTCGGAAACATCATCCCGGACTGGAACGACCTGGTCTATCGGGGTGAGTGGAAGGACGCTCTCGAGCGTCTCCACGCGACCAACAATTTCCCGGAGTTCACTGGCCGCCTTTGCCCCGCTCCCTGCGAGGGCTCCTGCGTGCTCGGGATCAACGACGATCCGGTCACGATCAAGGCCGTCGAGGTCGCGATCATCGACAAGGCGTTCGATCAGGGGTGGGTGCACGCGGAGCCGCCCCAGAAGCGCACCGGAAAGAAGGTCGCTGTCGTAGGATCGGGCCCCGCCGGGCTGGCCGTGGCGGAGCAGCTGAACCGAGCCGGCCATCTCGTCACCGTTCTCGAGCGGGACGACCGGATCGGCGGGCTCCTGCGCTACGGGATCCCCGAGTTCAAGATGGAGAAGAGCGTGCTCGAGCGGCGGCTGGCGCTCATGGCCGAAGCGGGCGTGCAGTTCCGTACGGGTGCGAACGTCGGCGGTAACGTGCCGGTGAGCGAGCTCAAGTCGGGCTTCGACGCGGTGGTGCTCGCGGGCGGAGCTTGTCAGCCGCGCGATCTGCCGATCCTGGGCCGCGAGCTCGACGGAGTCCACTTCGCGATGGACTACCTCACGCAGCAGAATCGGCGCTGCGAGGGAGATGCGATCCCGGACGGGAAGTTCATCAGCGCGGAGGGCCGTCGGGTGGTGATCATCGGCGGCGGTGACACGGGCACCGACTGTCTCGGCACCGCGCACCGCCAAGGGTGCGCGTCGGTTCATCAGCTCGAGCTGCTCCCCAAGCCTCCGACGACGCGGGCGGCCGACAATCCGTGGCCGCAGTGGCCCAACGTGTTCCGCACGTCGCCGGCGCACGACGAGGGAGGGGAGCGTTTGTTCGCGGTTGCCACCCAGCGGTTCGTCGGCGACGACAACGGCCGGGTGAAGGCGCTCGAGGCGGTGAAGGTCGAGATCCTGCGTTCGGGCGGAAGAGTGGAGTTCAAGCCGGTTCCGGGTAGCGAGTTCACGCTCCCCGCGGATCTCGTTCTGCTCGCGATGGGCTTCGTCGGACCCGAACGGCCGGGGATGCTGACCGACCTGGGCGTGAAGATCACCGAGCGCGGGAACGTGTGGCGCGATCCCAGCTGGATGACAAGCGTCTCGGGTGTGTTCGCCTGCGGGGATATGCAGCGCGGACAGTCGTTGATCGTGTGGGCGATCGCCGAGGGCCGTTCGGCGGCGCGCGGCGTGGACGCCTACCTGATGGGCGAGTCCACGCTTCCGGCCCCGCTGGCCTGAGGGGGCCGGGTACTACTTGGCGTCGTTGAAGGTGCGGCTCTGTCGGGCGTAGTGCGGGCTGTACTGCAGTCCGTACTTGGTCATCAGTTTGGTCGCGGCCTTTCCCTTCACGAAGTCCTCGCGCGCCTTGCGGACGGCCAGCACTTCTTCCTCGGTGGACTCGCGCAGGACGATCTCTTCGCGCGGCACGAAGTGGACCTGCCCGATCGGTAGATGGTGATTGGCCGAGAGCGCCTCGCCCGGCTGTAGCACGTAGCGGAATTCGCTCTCGTGCGGATACCAGTCGGTCTCCACGCGCACGACCAGCATCGGGGCGAGCGGCCGCTCGATCATGTTGAGGACCGGCCCGTAGACGGTGTCCCATCCCTTGGGTGTCTTGAAGCCGGTCGCGCCCTTGAACGTGACCCCACCCGGCGGAGTGCCGAGGTCGTCGTTGGAGATCAGTGCGCCCGCCATCCGGACGGCACCTTCCTTCGTGATCGGGGGGTTCGGGATCTTGAAGGTGACCTCTTCCCGTACCATCCCCAGGCTACCGACGGGCAGGATGAAGAGGACCGAGAAGATCTCCTGCCAGCGACCTCCGGGCCCGGCGAGTAGATAGTGGAAATCGTACTTCCCGTCCCCCAGAAACTCGATGTTGATGGACTCGTTCGGCTCGAGCGGCGCGTAGACGAGCATGCCCAGCCCGCTTCCGGCCTCAAGAACCGGGCAGTGGCGCGAGTGCTGGGGAAGGAGCGGGCGCTGGCTTTCGCGGCGGGGTTTCTGACCGACGCCGGGGCGGCTCAAGTTGGGAAAAGTCTGAATGTCCATGCGATCATGGTGGGCGGTGCCGGTGGGGCGAGTCAAGGTTGACCCCAGCCCCCGCGTCCCGAACATTGGCCTACGGTTCCGAGCCGGACCGGTGGGTCGTTCCCGCATCTCCTCGCCGGACCATCCGGCCAAGTCCTTGATCCCACGACGCGCGGTCGCCTGCCTTGCGACGCTCCTGCTCTTCGGGTGCGACTCCGGCAGGGCCGCGCTCGGAAGCTGGGTCGTCGCCAGCGTGGACGGGGTGGGCACCGGTGCGGCCACCGCGCTGCGCATACCCGTGCCCGCGGGGACCTACGGCGAGCTGACGCTGGTCGAGGGCTGGATGTGGAAGGAGTACATGCTCGATTCCCTCGCGATCGAGTTCCGGCCGGACGGCACGTTCAGTGAGCGGAAGGTCGAGGCGTCCAGCTCGGGCGTGACGAGGTCCAGCTTCGAGCGTCCCGATTACGTTCCCTTCTTCGGGGGTGAGCTGATCCGGGAGGATGTGCGGCCGGGCGTGCACGTGATCGATGGCACATGGTCCGAAAGCGCGGACACGCTCCGACTCGTGGTGACCCGGAACGAGCTGATCGCCGATACCCGCGCGAACCTCGAGGACGTTCTGCCCGACCAGTCCGAGGCGATCCGGCTGAATGTCGAGGGCGCGTTGCCGCCGGAGGTGCCTCCCCGTTGGACCGGAGTCCTCAGGGGCGACCGCCTCGAGCTGACGGACGCGCAGGGACGTGGCTTCGTCTTCCGGAGGCCGGGCGAGGCTCGATGACCCGATGGCAGCCGCGCATCGTGCCTCCGCTCTACTTCCTCGGGAGCATCCTGGTCATGGTGGCCCTCCACCGCGCCGTGCCGGCCGGGCGTCTGAGTGGTCCGGTGCGCCTGATCGGCTCCTTACCACTCCTCGTCGGGTTGGCGTTCAACCTTTGGGGTGCGATGCTCTTCAGGATCAACGAAACGCCGCTCCGACCCGGCTCCGAGAGCACGGTCGTGGTTCGAACAGGGGCGTGCCGCTTCAGCAGAAATCCGATGTACCTCGGCTTCGTTCTCGAGCTGCTCGGTGTCGCCCTTCTGCTCGGCTCCGCCTCTCCGCTCGTGGTGCCGCCGCTGTTCATGGTCCTGATCCAGATCCTTTTCATCCGCAACGAAGAGAAGATCATGGAGGAGCGGTTCGGCGAGCAGTACCTGGCCTACAAGCGGCGCATGAGGAGGTGGATCTGACGTGACGATTCTCCGTGCCCTTCCGTCAGAGCGGAGCTCCCTGCCGCGTTTGATACTCGAATGGACGGCGCTCGACGGGCCTTGGCCGATGGGAAGAACCCCGACGGCCAAAGGCCTGCTTGCGTGGCGGCGGCGCGTTGACTCCTACCTCAGGCGGCTCGCGGCTTGATCAAACCGGGCGGTAGGACTTTGGGTGCCGTCGATGGGACGGTGAGCGAGCTGTACCTCGACGCCACGGTGATCGGCTTCTCGGACGTCCTGCTCAAGAATCGCAAGGGTAATCTCACGGACTCCGACATCACGTACCTCACGCGGATCAAGGACAACGGCGCGCACCTGCTCAGCACCATCGGCGACATCCTCGACCTGTCGCGGATCGAAGCCGGACGGCTCGAGGTAGAGATCGAGAGCGTCGGGATCAAGGGTGTCGTGATGGATGTCTTCGAGTCGATCGGTACGACCGCGCGCAATCCGGCGGTGCAGCTGATCGCCGAGGTGCCCGACGGGCTCGAGCCCCTCCGCACGGACCGACTGCGCCTCCGGCAGGTGCTGGTGAACCTGATCGGGAACGCGCTCAAGTTCACCTCCGAGGGGAGCGTGCGGGTTCGAGTGGTTGCGAATGGCCCGAAGCCGCGCATGATCGAGGTTGCCGATACCGGGATCGGCATTCCGGCCGATCGCATCGCGGCCGTGTTCCGAGCCTTCGAGCCAGCGGACAACACGACCCCGCGGCGTTACGGTGGGACGGGTCTGGGGCTGAGCATCTCGCAATCCCTGTGCGAGCTGCTCGGGTACCGGCTCGAGATGGAGAGCGAGGAAGGGAAGGGGAGCACGTTCCGCATCATCCTTCACTAGGGGCATGACCGTGAGCGCTGCCGTTCGACTGCCTTCCGTGACCGCGCTCCGCGAGCGCGCCACCCTAGAGTCCTTCGCCGGCCCGATGACGGATTTCGTCGAGAAGCCGCTCGCCAACTCGGGATTCGGCGGGTCGCACCACACGCTGATCTCCGTGCGAGACCCCGACGGCACCGAATCCACGTTCGTGCTCAAGCACACGGTGCTCGCCGACGATTGGACCTGCCGACTGAGCGGTGGCACTCGGAGCCGTGAGGCGGCGCTCCTCGAGGAGGACGCACTCGCCGACGTCTGGGAGATCTTCAGCCGACCGTATCTGGCCTTCGCCGACCGGACCGACGAAGCCGGATTCCTGATGGAGGACGTGACCCCGTTTCTTTTTCCCG
>CAMCNM010000126.1 GCA_945876015.1 Gemmatimonas phototrophica | reverse complement strand
GGAGAGCACGACCGCGTACCTCACCACGAACGGCGTGAAGGCGCTCCCGTATCACGCGGGGCTGGCCGACGACGTGCGGATCAAGAACCAGGAGGCGTTCCGGCGCGACGAGTGCGACGTCATGGTCGCGACCATCGCGTTCGGGATGGGGATCGACAAGTCGAACGTGCGGTTCGTGATCCACCGCGACATGCCGAAGGACGTCGAGTCCTGGTATCAGGAGATCGGCCGCGCCGGCCGGGACGGTCTGCCGAGCGACTGCCTGCTCTTCTATTCGTGGGCCGACGTGAAGCTGCACGAGCGCTTCCTGAACGACATCGACGATCCCGATGTCTTCCACGCGAAGCGACAGGCGACCGTCGATCTGTTCGAGCTGGTCGAGCGGGGCGGCTGCCGTCATCGCGCAATCCTACGTCATTTCGGCGAGGCGATGGAGCCATGCGGGAACGCGTGCGACGACTGCACGGGCGAGGACATCGGTGAGAGGGCGGCCGCGGCGATCGCGCGACGGCCCGGCGAGCGCGGTGCGAAGAGTCGGGGCGGTGACCGCGCGGCAGTGGGCGCTTCGGACGATCCGGCGGTGGAGGAGCGCTTCCGCCGGTTGCGCGACTTGAGGAAACGCCTCGCCGACGCGCGCGACCTGCCGGCCTACGTCGTCTTCCACGACCGCACGCTCAGGGAGATGGCCGAGCGTCGGCCCCTCACCCTCGATGCGCTGCTCGATGTGCCCGGAGTCGGGCCCGCCAAGCTCGAACGCTACGGTCGCGCATTTCTCGAAGAGATGAAGCGCTAGGGCCCCTGTGCCGGTTCCGCGCATGGCGCGCCCGCCGCGGGAGCGTTCCATTGGTTGCATGAGGCGACGCGCCACGAACCCGATTCTCGTGCTGTTGCTGGTCTCGGGAACGGCATCGGCTGCCGCCCAGGTTGCAGATAGCTCGGTAGCGCGCCCGTCGGCCCCCTTCTTCAATCGCAAGGACGCGCTCGCCGGGGCGGGATTCGCCATGGGCGCGTTCGGCCTGGCGTTCGCCGACCAGCGCCTCGCGCACACGTTTCAGGATCCCTCCCTCCAGGAGAGCGTCGCCGTCCGGCGGGGCGCCGACTTCTTCGAGTTCATGGGAGACCCCGCCGCCCCGATCATCGGCCTCGCGCTGTACGGCGCGGGGCGCTTCGTCCTCCACGACCGGCGGATCGCGGCGGTCGGCCTCCACGGTCTGGAGGCGATGCTCCTGAGCGCCGCGGTGACCGGGGTCATCAAGGGGACGGCCGGGCGAGCCCGTCCCTACGTGCACGCGGACACGCTGCCCTTCGATTTCGATTTCGGGCGAGGCTTGCGGGGGCGCGACTATGCGTCATTTCCGTCGGGCCATACCAGCACCGCGTTCGCCATGGCGGCTTCGACCACGGCCGAGCTGAGCCGGATGGCCGATGAAGAGGGCTGGTGGCCGGGCTGGAAGTGGGTCATTAGCGGCGTGATGTACGGTGGGGCCGGCCTGGTCGGGGTCTCGCGCATGTACCACGACCAGCACTGGGCCAGCGACGTGGTGGCAGGAGCCGCGATCGGCACGTTCAGCGGCATCAAGACGGTGAGCTACTCGCACCGGCACCCGGGGAATAGGGCCGATCGCTGGTTCCTCGCGGTGAGCGTGCTGCCGGCGGCGGACGGAGCGGTCACGCTCGCATGGGCGCTTCCCGGTCGTCCCTGAGTAGCGTGGGTTCGACCGAGTCCGTTGCCCTCCGACCGACCGACCTGGGATATTCCGCGCGCATCGGTTGGACGGTTCCTTTCAATTCCGTGCGAGAACATGGCCACGAACAGCTCGTTCGACGTCACCACCGGGGTGGATCTCCAGGAGGTGGACAACGCGGTCAACCAGGCGACCAAGGAGATCCAGCAGCGCTACGACTTCAAGGGCACCAAGTGCACGATCGACCTGGACAAGAAGGAAAACGCGATCAAGCTGGACGCGGACGACGAATACCGCCTCAAGGCGGTCCTCCAGGTGCTGCGCGAGAAGCTCTCGAAGCGAGGCGTCTCATTGAAGAATCTGGACGAGGGTGAAGCCGAGATCGGAACGCTCGGCCGCGCGCGTCAGCGCCTCGGGCTCAAGCAGGGAATCGACCAGGAGACCGCGAAGAAGATCGTGAAGGCCGTGAAGGATCAGGGATTCAAGAAGGTCCAGGTGCAGATCCAGGGGGAGGAGCTACGCGCCACCTGCCCGTCCAAGGACACGCTCCAGGATGTGATGGTCTTCCTTCGCTCCCAGGACTTCGGCGTCGAGCTCAAGTTCGGGAACTATCGCTGAGGCTTCGGGAGAGCGAGCGATGGAGGTTCAGGTTTTCGGCACGCGCGCATGCTCGGACACGCGCAAGGCGCTCCGCTTCTTCAGCGAGCGGCGCGTGAAGACCCACTTCGTGGATCTGAAGGAGCGCGCCGCGTCCAGGGGCGAGCTGCGCCGATTCGCGCAGAAATTCGGGGTGGACGCGCTGGTGGACCGGGAGTCGAAGCGCTTCACGGCGCTCGGCCTGAAGCAGGCCCATTATGGTGAGGCCCGCTGGCTCGAGATCCTCGAGGAGGAGCCCCTCATCCTCAGGACGCCGCTGGTGCGTCGCAACAACGACGTCACGATCGGCACTCGGGAAGAGATCTGGAAAGGCTGGATCAGCGCGGGCTGAGCCCGGCTCAGACGCCCACCGACTCCTCGAGCCATGGGAGCAGCGCCATCACGCGGCGCTCCTCCGGCTGGAGGCCCTGCGCGCTCTCGGGGTCCGGGGCGGCGTCGGCCTCCTGCAGGAGCGACTCGAGCGAACCCTCTTCGTACGCGGCCAGCACGCCCGAGTGGTTGTAGTACGATCGGCAGGTGGCCGGCGTGTTTCCCAGATCCGCCGCCACGAACTTGATCGCCTGGCCCATGCGCTGCTTGCGCTCCTTCTTCGTCGTTCCGTGGCCCAGCTCGTCGAGCACGGTGACGGCCCTCAGGGTGCCTGCCCAGGTCCGAAAGTCCTTCGCGGTGAGGTCGTAACCGCTCAGGTCGCAGAGGTACTCGTTCACGTCGTCGGATTCGATCGTGCGCTGCTCACCGGCCTCGTCAACGTATTGGAACAGCTCCACGCCCGAGAGTTCGCTGCACGCCTGGATCACCCGGGCGAGATCGTCGTCGTGGATGCCGACCCTGTGGTCCTTGCCGCTCTTGCCCCGGAAGCGGAAGGTGAAACGGCCGCCTTCCCCGATCTCCACGTGGCGGTTGCGCATCGTAGTCAGCCCATAGGAATCGTTGTCACGGGCGTAGCGCTCGTTGCCCACGCGGATCGGGTGGCGGTCGAGAATGCGCACGGCCGCCGCTAGCACCCGGTTGCGCGGCAGTCCCTCTCCGGCGAGATCGCCGGAAGGACGATCACGCCCGCGACGGAGGGATATTCGCTCGAGGTGCGGTTCCTCTCAGGCGGGAAGGCCGAGCTCTACCGCGACGGCCAGCTTTGGAATGAGACGACCTTCACCCTCGAGGTGGGGAGGGACGGGGGATCGTTTCCGGGGCGGGACGTGGTGCTATTCGCCGAGTCCCTGTTCGGGGGATGGGACGAAATGGGCGTCGAGCTGGCCGGGTCCACCCTGATTCTGGCCGATGGGTGTTGTGACGGATTCGCCTACAGCTTCGAGCGTCTCCAGGGGTCCTGACCCCCGGATATGCTTGTCCCGGGCGGGGTGCGAGGATAACCTTCCTACACGTGTCCCTGACCGGCCCCTCCTCCGAGGCGGCAGGGGGGCGATCCGGGGGGTCGCGTGAACGAAAGCTTTCGGCTTACCGAGCTGCAGCTCGCGATTCTCCACGTGCTCTGGCAGCGTGGTGAAGCGACCAGCCGCGAGGTCAGGGAGGCGCTCATGCCCTCCCGTTCTCTCGCTCTGACGACCGTAGCGACTCTCCTCTCCAGGCTCGAGAGGAAGGGCGTTCTGGACCACCGCCGGCAGGGCCGGGCGCACGTCTTCCGGCCCACCGTCACCCAGAGCGAAGTCCGCCGCAACATGGTCCTCGAGCTGGCGGCGAACCTCTTCGAGGGGAAGCCGTCCCAGCTCGTGAGCCATCTGCTCATCTCCGCCAACCTGGATGCCGACGAGGTCCGCTACATGCGGCAGGCCTTCGACAAGGCCAGCGTTCGCGGGCGTCACGCGAGTGGACCAGCGGGCGGCGCCCCGGCGTAGACTGGTCGGCGGGCCTCCCTATATTCCCCTTCCCTATCCCCTCTTCCGGGAAGGACACAGCCATCACCGACGTTCGCACCACCTCGACGCCCTGGCGCGGAGCGGCCGTCTCGTCGCGCGACGACGAGGCCCGTCCCTCCGTGCGGATCGCCACGGCGTGCGTTCAGCTCGCCGGCGCGACTCCACTCGAGCTCCTCAGGACCACGCCCGGACCGCGTGGCTTCTGGGCGAAGGGCGAGCGCTGGGTCGCGCACGTCGGTGTGCTCGCGTCGGTCTCGGCGGATCCGGGGCCGGATCGCTTCCGCCAGGTGCACGATGCCGCGGCTCGCATGGTGGGGGAGCAGGGTCCCACCTGGCCGGTGGACGCCGACTCCCGACTGGCTGGACGGCTGCGCTTCTACGGGGGTTTCTCGTTCGAGGACGAGCCCGGTTCATCCCACCTCTGGATCGGATTTCCCGCCGCGCTCTTCCACCTCCCGGCGGTCGAGCTGGAGGGAGACGCCGAGGGCGCGCGCCTTCGTGTCCGCGCGGTGCTCGGGCCGGACGACGATCCGGATGCCGTGCGCGAGCGGCTCGAGAAGCGCGCGCGGGAGATGGCGACGCTGGTCACGCGACCGACCGCGCACGGTGGTGAGTCCGCGCCGAGCGAACGCGCGGCCGGAATCGGCGAGCTACCTGCCATCGCGAGCGACCGCGATGCGTGGGATCTTTCGGTCGAGCGGATCCTTCAAGCGATCGGCGCGGGGCGCGTGCGCAAGGTGGTGCTCGCACGCACCCTCGACGTCCGTCCCAGGGAAGCGATCGATGCGCTGGCCGTTCTCGCGCACCTGTGGGAAGCCAACCACGGCACGCACGTCTTCTACTTCGAGCCCCGCCCAGGACGCGTGATCCTGGGAGCCGCGCCCGAGACGATCGCGACGCTCCGCCGCGGGGTGTTCCACGCCACCGCGGTGGCGGGCTCGATCCGGCACGGCGCGAGCGTGGAGGAGCAGGCCGGCCTTGCCGAGAGTCTGCTGTCGAGCGGCAAGGATCTCGCGGAGCACCGCATCACCCTCGAGGACATGGTCGAGAGACTCGATCACGTGGCCGAGTCGGTGCGCGCGGACGACGAGCCCCACGTGCTCGCGCTCCCCGCCATCCAACACCTCGAGTCGGAGATTCGCGCGCGCGTCCGCGACGGCCGGACCGTGCTCGAGGTGCTCGCGGCGCTCCATCCGACTCCCGCGGTGTGCGGATTCCCGCGTGAGCAGGCGCAGGAGCTGCTCGCTCGCGAGGAGGGCTTCGAGCGCGGCTGGTACGCGGGACCAATCGGCTGGTTCGACCTCGAGGGCAACGGAATGTTCGCGCCCGCGCTGCGCAGCGCCGTGCTCTCGGACGGGAGTTGGCGCCTGTTCGCGGGGGCCGGAATCGTGGCGGGGTCGCGGCCCGAAGCCGAATGGACCGAGACCGGCATCAAGCTCGAGTCGGTGCTGCGGGCGCTCGGGGCCGCGACGGGACGGTGAGCGGCCTCGATCGGAACACCCTCTGGGCGGGAGCCTTCGTCGATGAGCTCGCCCGCGCCGGCGTGCGCGACGTCTGCGTCTCGCCCGGTTCGCGCTCGACGCCGCTCGTGCTCGCTTTCGCGGCACACGGTGGTTTTCGCCTGCGGGTGCATCTGGATGAACGGTCGGCCGGCTTCTTCGCGCTCGGCGTCGGCAAGGCTTCGGGCGTCCCGGCCGCGGTCCTCACCACATCCGGTACGGCGACCGCCAATCTCTTTCCCGCGGTGATCGAGGCGTCGCAGGGCGAGACGCCTCTGCTGGTCCTCACCGCGGACCGGCCCCACCGACTGCGCGACGGCGACGCCAATCAGGCGATCGATCAGCTGCGCCTCTACGGTCCTTTCGTGCGGGAGTTCTTCGAGGTCGCCCCGGCCGCGGTGGAAGGGCCCGCCCTCCGCC
>CAMCNM010000125.1 GCA_945876015.1 Gemmatimonas phototrophica | reverse complement strand
GGATGAGCGATCGATTGGGAAAGCCCGTCATTCGTGGATGCGACCAGACTCTCCATCCGCGCCGGAGTTTCGAATGGTGAAGCAGTGCGGAAGATGATCTCGGTCCGTCCATCCGGATAACGCGCTTCCACGTGATTCGGGTTCGTCTTGTATTTGCCTCGATGCCAAGCATCCGCCTCGCTGTGCCTGAGAAGAATTCCGTGTAGCTGTTGGATGAACCGTTCTTCCAGTGGAATGTCCTGGTAGCCGTCGAAGATGGTTTGAAGCAGCTCGCCATATCCCAGTACTTCGGATGCATCTCGGTTTCGCAAACCACTGATCGAAAGTCCACCCAGTACCTGGGCGACCTCCTGGTCAGAGAGCTCCGCGCCCTCGATGCGTGTCGAGCTTCCCGAAGATTCGATCGTGGCGACCTGGCGAAGACCGGCGAGGCGCTCCGCACGCAGCTCTTTGATCTTCTTCCAGTTGCCCTTGAACTCATCGATCGCGCCCAGAAGGCGGAAAGCGTCCGAGGCGTCTGGCCGGCTGAGGTCTGGTTGGAAGAGAGAGGCAATCATCGAAGAGTTGCCCATGGAGTTGCCGTGTATTGCCCATATTGCCGCTTTATGGCGTCAATGTTGCCGTTATATGCCGAAATAGCAAGCCCTCGTCAGCTTCCTCCGAGGGCGCCCACCGCACGCGGTCCCCAACCGTGATCTCTCCACCCTCGAGTACCACCCCGAACGCGCCTCCTCCCCAGCTCGGCTCGAGCGCTTTGCGCAGACCGTCGAGCGCCTCGTCCATCCGCTCGCACGGGCGCGTCTCCCCGTTGATCAGGATCCGGCAGGTGCCGACCTCGAGCACGCGGCCGCGACTCCCCGCGAGCGGGATCCCCGAGATCATCAGGTTGGCGCGCCGCATGACGGGATCGACGCCGGCACCCAGCTCACCGCGCACGCGCTCGAAGACCTCGCGCTCGATGATCGTGACGGCACGTTTGCCGCCGCGGTTCGCGTTGCCCTGAAGGCCCCTCGCGTCCAGAACCCCGCCGGGTGCGGAGTCCATCGGACCGCGCTTGGCGCGTTTCACCCAGATCGCTTCAAGCTTGCCCATGGAGGCGACTACCCCAGGGGGCCGGCGCGAAGATCCTTGGCCGATTGCGCCCGACTCGAGCATTGGGCCATGCCCATCCAGGACCCCGAACCGATCAGTCGGCGCCGTTCGTCTCGAGGACCCGCGACTCCGGCAGAGTCCGCGGCGGGCCAGGACAGAAGCATAGAGTCCAGGTCTGTCCATCACGCCAACTCCCGTCATTCTTCGAGCGGATTCCGCCACCGCAGTCCGTTGAAGCGGGCGAAGTCCCGATCCGCCGTCATCAGAGAGAGGTTGTACTCGATCGCCAGAGCCGCGAGGTGAGCATCAGGCACCAGGTTCGAACTGCCCGTCTGCGGAATCAGACGAGCCAATACCTCCTGATGCCGATCGGTTGGCTCCGGCGTCCAGACATTGATGAGGCCGAGCCAACGATCGACGTGCGCCCAGGCGTCGTTCACGGAGACGGGGCGGGTGAACATGCGAGGGTTCGAAATCATGCGCGTGAACCCCAGCAGGCTCGCCCACGCGATTCCCACGCCCGTGATCCCGTTGAACTGATCCTCCAGCCAACGTCGAGCCCGATCGTGCTGTGGCAGCTCGCTCGCGTAGGCGTAGAGCAGGATGTTCGTATCGACCAGGATCACCGGCGGTCGTCCCCTTCTGCAAAGTCGAGCGCTGCCTCGATGTCGTCCAAGTTGGGGAACAGGCACTCTCCGAGGTCGAGTGGCACGATCTGAAACCTCTCCCGGGCTTTGACGGGGCGGTCCATTTGATCGATACCCAGTCGGATCGCCTCGTTCACCACCTGCTTGAACGCGGAATCCCTCTCGCGGCTCATGTCCTGAAGCCGCTGCGCCAGATCGTCATCGAGCGTGAGCGTGGTTCTCATACATCACAACATCATATTATGATGCCTTAATGTCAATAAGATAGAACCCTTGCCCCCATTCCCCGCCCGGTAGCACCATGAAAGCTGCACCGCCCGTTCGGGCGGCGGCCTTCCACGTTCGACCAATCGTCTGCCCCCCATGCGCTTGCGCCCATTCGTGCGGGCGTGCGTCGGCATCTTCGCGATCGCCGCCGCACCCGGCCTGGCCGCTCAGCTTTCGCCGAGCTCATTGGCGAGCGGGGGTCCAGCGTATTCGGTCGAAGGTGCCGCGGCTGCCGCCGGCGTCCCCCTGTTCGATCCGGTCCCCGCCGTGCACGGCTTCGCACCCTGGTTCGCGGACGCCGTCGATCGGGTGGTGGAGGAAGCGATCGTGCGGGGCGCCGCTCCGGGCGCGGCCGTCGTGGTCGGACACGCGGGGCAGATCGTGCTGTCGAAGGGATGGGGGCACATCGATCGCGTGAAGGGCGCTCCCGCGGTGACCGACGAGACCGTGTGGGACCTCGCCTCGTTCACCAAGGTCGCCGCGACCACCGTGGCCGCGATGATCCTCGTGCAGGACGGCACGCTCGACCTCGACGCGCCGGTCCACGCGTACCTCTCCGATTGGCCGAAGACGGGCACGCGCGCGCAGATCACCGTGCGTCAGCTGCTCCACCACAACTCCGGCCTTCGCGCGGGCGCGCTCAAGATCGGAAAGGGTGAGCGCGCCGAGATCACCGCGCGGCTCGCCAAGGTGCCGCTCGCGGGAACGCCGGGAGCGAAGGAGCTTTACGGCGATCTCGACATGGTGCTGCTCGGCGCGGTCATCGAGTCGGTCGCGGGCGAGCCGCTCGATCAGCTGCTCGCGCGCCGCGTCTATAGTCCTCTTGGGATGAGCGGGACCGCGTATCGTCCGCTCGCCGCCGGGATTCCGCGGGAGCAGATCGCCGCGACCGAGAAGCTCGGCCAGACCGCGCTACAGGGGGTCGTGCACGATCCCATCGCCCGCGACATGGGCGGGGTCTCGGGCAACGCGGGACTGTTCGCGTCAGCCCGCGATCTCGCGACGCTGGCGTCTTCGCTGCTCTGGGAAGCACCCGAGCGGCTGGTCTGCCGAGATGTGGTCGAGCAGTTCACCCGGCCCGTGTGGGGAGATCAATACGCGCTCGGATGGGAGAACGCGGCGGACGACACGATCTGGGGAGAGCTCTTCTCACGCGAGGCCTACGGGCACACTGGCTATACGGGAACCAGCATCTGGATCGATCCCAAGCTCGATCTCTTCGTGGTCCTGCTCACCAACCGGGTGAACCCGAGCGCGCGCAATCAGAGGCACCTCGAGCTGCGGCGGGATCTGCACTGGGCTGTCGTGCGTGCGCTCGCGGACAGGATTCCCGAGGCCGCCCCGCGTGACGGATGCCTCGCCGATCGGATCGAGGACGGCATCCGGAATCTCCCTCCGATCTACTGGCCGCGCTGAAGGCTACTTCGCCGCAGCCAGGCGCGACTCCGAACAGCAGAACGACCATCTGATCCACAGCTCTCTGAAGATCCGGGGATCGCCGTTGTACCCGAGGACGGCATCGATGTGGACCGTGTCCTCCGCTCCGGATTCGCCGCCTTGGCATTGAGCCGTCGGTGCAGGGCATCCGGCACGTTTCGCTCAGAGATCGAGCGCCGCGCGCAGCGCTTTGTTGAGCGCGCGCATCCCGTCCGACGAGAGCGCGCCCACGTAGTCGGTGAGACGGCTCCGGCGAATGATGGAGAGCCCGTCGCAGGTGATCCAGCTCGGATGCTTCAGGCCTTCTGCCGGGCCCACTGGAACCTGCGTGATCAACGCCTCGCCGTTTGTGAGTCCCGGAGCGCAGATGACAACGGGAAAACGCGACCTCAACAGGGCGGCGCGGCTGACGACGACGTAGACCCGCGCCCGCTTGGAGTCGTCAGGCGGGTTGCGCACCCGATAGAGGTCGCCGCGTCGCACGGGCTAGCGCTCCTCGTCATCGAAAGGCCACGAGTCCTGAAACTCGAGTAGCTCGAGCAGCTCCGGGCCGCAGCGATCGGCGATCGCGTTGAGGCGTTCGACTTCCCGATCTTCCTCGGTCTCCCGCTCTCGGCCCTTGAGATACCGCCGCAGAACGGCCTCGATCAGTGCCGAGCGCGATTCTCCACCCGCCACACGATCGAGCTCGGCGAGCAGGTCTTCTGATAGTGTGATAGAAGTCTTTACCTTCATACCACCACAGTAGTATGTGGCCCACGCTTCGGCAAGGAAACGACTGGCTCGGGGCGTCGGAATGCCCCGCTGGGTCATGCATCCCGTCCGGCCCTGTGCTACGATTCCGCATGTCCTCACCCGGCAGCGACCCAACCATTTGATCGTCATCGTCGGAGGCGGGATCTCCGGGCTGGCCCTCGGGCGCGAGCTGGCCAGGCGCGGCGCCGACTTTGTGATCCTCGAGGCGAGCGACCGGGTCGGCGGGGTGATCAAGAGCCGCGTCGTGGACGGTCATCCGCTCGACTGGGGTCCGCAGCGCTACCGCCTCACGCGCGCCATGTCCGAGCTGGTGGACGAGCTCGGGCTCCAGGATCAGCTCATCACCGCCCCTCCCGGGCTCGATCTGTTCGTGTACCGGGGCGGGCGGCTCCGGAGGGTGCCGTTCAGCGCTGGCGATTTTCTCACTTCGGACATCGTGAGTCCCGCGGCCAAGGCGCGGCTCGCGCTTGAGCCGTTCACTGCGGGCGCCGATCCGAACGAGAGCGTCGCCGACTACTTCACGCGGAAGGTCGGGCGCGAGGTCTACGAGACGCTGGTGGGTCCGCTGTACGGCGGCCTCTACGGATCGGATCCGGCCGACATGATCGTCGGGCTCTCGCTCGGGCACGTGCTCCAGGAGTTCGGCGTCGGGCGGAGCCTGGTGATGAAGCTGCTCCAGGCGGGCGGGAAGATCCGGACGCCGCCGGCGTGCTCGTTCAAGAACGGGACGGAGACGTTGCCTCGGGCGCTCGCGGACTCACTCGGGGCGCGGGTGCGGACGGGGGTGGCCGTGCGGGCGATTCGGGCGCGCGGGGCGGGGTGGTCGGTCGAGACCGCAGGAGAAACCATCGATGCGTCGGCGGTGGTGCTCGCGGTGCCGGCGCGTGCGGCTGCTTCGCTGCTTCAGCCGCTCGCCGAGGACGCCGCGCGTCGGTTATCCAGCCTTCGCTACAATCCGCTCGGCGTGGTCCATCTCCACGCGGAGACCAGGCTTACCGGGATGGGCTTCCAGGTGTCGTTCGTCGAGCCGCTCGCGCTCCGCGGCGTCACGTTCAACGACAGCCTGTTCGGCCGTGCCCACGTCTACACCGCGTATCTCGGGGGAGGGAAGCATCCCGAGGTGGTGACGCTCGCGGACGACGCGCTCGGGCGGCTCGCGGTGGAGGAGTTCCGGGTGTGCACGGGCTATGACAGCCGTTCGGTCGCAATCGAGCGCGAGATGATGCCGGCCTGGGACGTTACATGGAGCGCGATCGAGGGGCTGAGGCTTCCGGCCGGGCTACACATCACTTCCAACTGGGAGAGTCGGCCGGGGATTCCGGGGCGGTTCGCGCGGGCCCGGGCGTTGGCCGGGGAGCTCGGGTTCTAGATCTGATCAATTAGAGAGATGTCCCCACGGGATGTAGATTTCAAGCTGATGACACCTCGACCGCTCGATACAGCTCCGAAGGTATGGTCGCAGTATGGGGCCATTTTGGACCGCATGGGCGGCGCGGCACGTCTCCGTGCTGCTCTCGACATGAGCGAGTCGGTGCGACTGATTCGTTTGGCCGGCATTCAGGCAGCACATCCTGGCTGGCCTCAGGATGAAGTCGTTCGTCACTTCATTTCCGAAGAGCACGGAATCGAACTTCTGGATGGTGCGTGAGTCTGACGGAGTTCCTCAAGACTGTGGTCCACATTCTGGACCAAGCTGAGGTTCCTTACATGCTCACTGGCTCGCTCGCCTAGTCGTACTACGCGGTTCCCCGTACCACTCGCGACATCGACTTCGTAGTGGATTCCTCCGAGAGCGGGATTGAACGTTTGGTCGATGGCCTCCTCGCGGCCGGGTTCTCCGTGGACCGGGACGCAGCGTTCGAGGCGTAAGAAGTGGTCCCGGTTTTCTGAACAGGTAGGATAAGTGGACAGGCGGGCTCCCCGGGCGAGATGTTCGCCCACAGCCAAGGAGCTCTA
>CAMCNM010000124.1 GCA_945876015.1 Gemmatimonas phototrophica | reverse complement strand
GTGCAGGAAGAGGATCGGCGGTCCCTCGCCCTCGTCGATGTAGTGCTCGCGTCCCGCCGACGAGTCCAGCCAGCGCGACCGGAAGGGATAGAGCTCCGGGTCCGGAACGAACGATGGGAAGTAGGACAAACCGCCGGCTCCAGGTCGGGGAGGACTTCGGCGGCTAACGATGCAGGAAGGGGACCACCCGGCAAAGACCGCTGCAGTACTGGTCGCTCCGGGAAATTCGTGCGCACGTTCGGCAAACAGGGCGACGGGCCGGGCGAGCTGCGCGCGACGGCGGCGCTGGTGGTTCTTCCGGACGGCACCGCGGTGATCGGCGACTTGGGGCACCGCGCGTTCATGATGTTCGGACCGGACGGCATCCCTAGGCGCTCGGTGCCGATGGGAGGGGACGAGGGGCTGACCGTCCTGGGCTAGCTGTTCTCGGACGGGAAGGGTGGATTGGTCTCGGCCGGACAGCAGATGGTGATGATGACCCGATCGGTCGGGCCGGGGGGGGCCCGCGGGACCCCTCGGGGCGCCACGCGGGCAGCCGATCGTCCGGTTCTCGCTGGAGGACCGGGGCGGACAGCGGCTGCTGCTGGAGTTGCCGCGCCCGTTCGGACCGGGTGGCCGGGTCGCCTTCGTGCTGCGCGACGACCTGGACATTCCCCGCGTCGTGGTCCGGCAATTGCCCCCCGATCTCCGCTAGGTCGGGGTGCCAAGTCCGCTAGGGAGACGATCTTCGCTGGCTTGCGCTCTGCTTGGGTCCCCGCTAGATCGGGACGACCTCCGCCCGGCCGTCGGGGGTAGTCCTCCAGCAGCCGTTCGAGCCACCTCATTTGGGGCGAATCATGAAGCACCGAACCTGGTCGCACGCGTCCTTCCTTGTCCTCACCGCCGCCCTCGCCGCATGCGCGGGGGGAGACCAGAGCGCCGATGAAATCCTGATCGGTGAGTACGGCTCGCTGACCGGGACCACGGCCACGTTCGGCATCTCGACCAAGAACGGCATCGAGATGGCCACCGAGGCGATCAACGCCGCGGGGGGGCTGCTCGGCAAACAGGTGCGCATCATCGTCGAGGACGATCAGGGCCGGCCCGAAGAGGCACAGACCGTGGTGTCCAAGCTGATCAACAGCGATCGCGTCGTGGCGCTTCTGGGGGAGGTGGCCTCCTCGAACAGCCTCGCCGCCGCGCCGGTGGCCCAGCAGAACCGGATTCCGATGATCAGCCCGTCATCGACCAATCCGGCGGTGACAGAGGTGGGTGACTTCATCTTCCGCGTGTGCTTCATCGACCCTTTCCAGGGGTTCGTGATGGCCAAGTTCGCGGCCAACACGCTCCAGTTCACGAACGTCGCCATCCTGCGCGACATCAAGAGCGACTACTCGGTGGGGCTCGCCGACGTGTTCATCCAGAACTTCACCACCCTGGGCGGCACGATCGCGAGCGACGAGAGCTACAGCGGCGGCGACACGGATTTCAGCGCCCAGCTGACTGCGCTCAAGGCCACCAATCCGCAGGCCATCTTCGTGCCCGGCTACTATACGGAGGTCGGGCTGATCGCGCGGCAGGCGAAGGCCCTCGGGATTCAGGCCCCGCTTCTCGGAGGCGACGGCTGGGATTCTCCCGACCTGATCGAGATCGGCGGCGAGGCACTCGAGGGCTCCTACTTCTCGAACCACTACTCGGTGGACGATCCGAGCCCCGCGATCCAGAAGTTCGTCACCGATTACCGAGCGAAGTACGGGGAGACGCCGGACGCGTTGGCGGGTCTCGGATACGACGCGGCAATGGTCCTGTTCGACGCGATCAAGCGAGCGGGCACGACGGAGCCCCAGGCGCTCCGTGACGCGATCGCGGCGACGCGAAACTTCGCCGGCGTCACCGGGACCACGACGCTCGACGAGCACCGGAACGCCGTGAAGCCCGCGGTGGTGCTGCAGATCAAGGACGCCAAGCTCGCCTACGTCGAGACCATCACTCCCTGACGACCGCTTAGTGGAGACCTTTCTTCAACAGCTGGTCAACGGGATCTCCCAGGGTAGCGCGTACGCGCTGATCGCGCTGGGATACACGATGGTGTACGGCGTGCTGAGGCTGATCAACTTCGCCCACAGCGACGTCTACATGTTCGGCGCGTTCATGGGCTACTACATCGCGAACTCCACCCTGGGACTCGCGCTCGGTCCGTCGATTCCGGGCGCGATCCTGGTGATGGTCGGGTCGATGGCGCTCTGTGCCTGCCTCGGGATCCTGATCGAGCGGTTCGCGTATCGTCCCGGCCGAAGCCCCTCGCCGTTCACGCTTTCGTTCTGGTTCGGCATCCTGGGGGCGGGGTTCGGGCAGCTGTTGGGCGGAACGCTCGTCTCGGTCGCGCTCGGCGCGCTCGCGGGAGCGGTGCTCGGCTTCGTGCTGGAGAAGGTGGGCCTCAAGCCCAAGCCGCAGAGCTCGCACCTCAAGCTCCTGATCATCGCGATCGGCGTTTCGTTCTTCCTCGAGAACGGCGGCCAGCAGGTGTTCGGCGCCGATCCCAAGTTCTTCCCGCAGATCATCCCCAACCGCTCGATCGACGTCGGCGGTGTGAGCCTCGACACACAGAAGCTCACCGTGCTCGGGGTCGCGCTTCTGTTAATGATCCTGCTCAACGTGGTCGTGCACTACACGAAGACCGGGAAGGCGATGCGGGCCGTGTCGTTCAACCTGGACACGGCCAAGCTGATGGGGATCAACACGGACCGGATCATCGCGTTCACGTTCGCGCTCGGCTCCGCGCTCGCGGGGGCAGGTGGAATCCTGGTCACGCTGATGTATCCGAGGATCGACCCGCTGATGGGGATCATGCCGGGCCTCAAGGCGTTCGTGGCCGCCGTGCTGGGCGGCATCGGTAACATCACCGGGGCGATGATCGGCGGCCTGATCATCGGTCTCGCCGAGGTGATGGCCGTCGGATACGGACAATCGACCTACCGCGACGCGATCGCGTTCGTGATCCTCGTGCTGATCCTCCTCCTGAAGCCGACCGGCATCATGGGCAAGGGGATGGTCGAGAAAGTATGAAGAGGTGGCTCCTTTGGCTGGGGGTCCTGCTCGTCCTGGCAGGGCTCGAGGCCAGCCTGAGGGGACTGATCGGGCCCTACGCCTACCAGATCACCGTGCTGGTCGGGGTCAACATCATCCTGGCCGTCAGCCTCAACCTGATCAACGGCTTCACCGGCCAGTTCTCGATCGGCCACGCCGGCTTCTACGCGGTCGGCGCATACACGTCCGCGGCGCTGGTGAAGTTCGGCGGCCCGGCCATACGCGGTCTCGTCGGGTTCCTACCCGCGATCGGCCAGGACGCGGTGCTGCTGCTGGCGGGCCTCGCGGCCGCGGCGATCGTCGCTGGCATCGCGGGCCTCGCGGTCGGCATCCCGTCGCTCCGGCTGCGCGGCGACTACCTGGCGATCGTCACGCTCGGGTTCGGCGAGATCATCCGCGTGGTGATCCTGAACGTCGACTCGATCGGCGGCGCGCGCGGGTTCTCGGGCATCGAGCAGCTGAGCAACTTCTTCTGGGTGTACTTCTTCGTCCTGGTCACGATCGTCGTCATCCACAACATCGTGCACTCGAGCTACGGGCGGGCGTTCGTATCGATCCGCGACGACGAGATCGCGGCCGAGGCGATGGGGGTCGATACCACGCGCTTCAAGGTGCTGTCGTTCGTGATCAGCTCGATGTTCGCCGGCATCGCGGGCGGGCTGTTCGGGCACTTCACGATGTACCTGCACCCGAACTCGTTCACGTTCGTGGCGTCGTTCAACGTCATCATCATGATCGTGATCGGGGGGCTGGGCAGCATCGAAGGCGCGGTCGTGGGCGCAACCGTCTTCACCGTCGCGCTCGAGCTGCTGCGCAAGCTCGGACCGTTCCGGCTGGTGAGCTTCGCGGTGCTGCTCGTGCTGATCATGATCTATCGTCCGCAGGGACTCCTGGGGTCCTGGACGCTGTTCAAGGGACGCCGGAAGGCGGCGCCCAAAGCGATGGTAGTCTGATGGGCCTCCTCGAGGTGCGGGACTGCACGATCCGCTTCGGCGGGCTCACCGCGGTGAAGAGCCTGAGCATGTCGCTCGAGAAGGGCGCACTCTACGGGCTCATCGGCCCGAACGGCGCCGGCAAGACGACCGTGTTCAACCTGCTCACCGGCGTCTACCACCCGAACGAGGGCTCGATCGAGCTGGACGGCAAGTCGCTCAACAAGCTCAAGCCGTCGCGCATCGCGCGGCTCGGGATGTCGCGCACGTTCCAGAACATCCGACTGTTCCAGAGCATGACCGTGCTCGAGAACGTGAAGCTGGCCCGCCACGGCGCGCGCAAGCAGAACGTGTGGGACGCGACCCTGCACAACCGGAAGCAGCGCGACGAGGAAGCCCAGATCGAGCGCGACGCGATGGAGCTGCTCGAGATCTTCAATCTGGAGGGACGCGCCGACGAGATCGCGATCAACCTCCCGTACGGATCGCAGCGACGGCTCGAGATCGCGCGCGCGCTCGCGACCGACCCGCGCATACTGCTGCTCGACGAGCCGGCGGCCGGGATGAATCCGCAGGAATCGCTGGATCTCATGCACCTGATCCGTCGGGTCCGCGACCGCTTCGACCTCACCGTGCTGCTGGTCGAGCACAATATGCGCGTCGTGATGGGCGTGTGTGAGCGGATCCAGGTGATCGACTACGGCGAGACGATCGCGCTCGGCAGCCCCCGGGAGATCCAGGACAACCCCAAGGTGATCGAAGCCTACCTGGGGGGCGCATGAGCGACGTCATGCTCCAGCTGAAGGGGGTGTCGAGCGGCTACGGCGCGATCGAGGCGCTGCGCGGGATCGACATGAGCGTCACCCGGGGCGAGATCGTCACGCTGATCGGGGCGAACGGCGCCGGAAAGTCCACCACGCTCCGAAACATCACCGGGCTGGTTCCGGCCACCGCCGGGGAAATCGTGTTCGAGGGGAAGCGCCTCAACGGAATGCCTGCGCACGAGATCGTGAAGCTGGGCATCTCGATGGTGCCCGAGGGCCGCCAGATCTTCGCCAACCTGAGCGTGGCGGAGAATCTCGACATGGGCGCGTATCTCCAAAAGGACAAGGCGGAGATCGCGCGGCAGCTGGAGCGCGTCTATACCCTCTTCCCCCGTCTCGCGGAGCGACGCAAGCAGCTGGGCGGTACGCTGAGCGGCGGCGAGCAGCAGATGCTCGCGATCGGGAGGGCGATGATGGCCCGACCCCGGCTGCTTCTTCTCGATGAACCTTCGCTGGGGCTTGCTCCCATTCTCGTGAAGACGATTCTCTCCGCGATGGACGAGATCAACCGGGAGGGAACCACGATCCTGCTGGTGGAGCAGAACGCGAACGCGGCGCTCAAGCACTCGCATCGGGGGTACGTCCTCGAGACCGGATCGATCGTGATGGAGGGGCGCTCCAGCGATCTGGCGGCCGATCCACGCGTGAAGGAAGCCTATCTCGGCGAGAAGTGACGCGCCTCTGAAGGGGGAGACGATGAGCACGACCAGTGGAACGGGGCTGTCGAAGATCGCGCTGCTCGCCGCGCTGACCTGTGTCGCCTGTGGCGGCGGAGACGCGCCGGAAGCCGGCGTCGCGGTGGTTGACTCCCCCCACGTGGCGCTCCTCACCGCGGGTCCGGTGAGCGACGCCGGGTGGTACGCCGGCGGCTACGACGGTCTGCTCATGGTCAGGGATTCGCTCCCGGCCGTCGTGAGCAACCAGGAGACCAAGACGCCCGCCGAATACGACGAAGCGTTCCGCGCCTACGCCGGCGAGAAGTACGATCTGGTGTTCGCGCACGGCTTCGAGTACCAGGACGCCGCGCTCCGGGCCGGGCAGGCCTTCCCCGACATGAAGATCATCGTGAGTGGTGGCGATACGGTCACCGCCAACGTGATTCCGGTCCTGTTCTCCCTCGAGGATGCAGCCTACCTGGCGGGCATCGCGGCGGCGGGGATGACGAAGATCGGCGTGCTGGGCATGGTGGGCGGAGTTCAGATCCCGGCGGCCGAGGACGTCTTCAAGGCGTTCGACGCGGGAGCCAAGTCCGTGAACCCCAGCGTGCGCGTGCTCCAGGCATGGATCGGAAGCTGGGACGACGTCTCGGCCGCGAAGGAAGCGGCGGTCGCCCAGATCCGTCAGGGAGCGGACGTGG
>CAMCNM010000123.1 GCA_945876015.1 Gemmatimonas phototrophica | reverse complement strand
GGCGTCCGCCATCTGCTCGTCACGCGTTTCACGCGCAAGCTTCTCGAGCTGACGCGCCATCTCCTCGGTCTGGTCGGCCAGCGCGCGCTGCTCGTCGGCGCTGCCCGAGCCGCCCTGCGTCTGCAGCCGGCGACGCTCGGCGGCCTGCTGCTGACGGCGCGCCAATTCGTCGAGCTTCTGCAGCACGCCGTCCACCTGGTCGTTCTGCTCCTGCCGCTCGCCGCGCTGCACGGTCTCGTACTGGTTCTTCAGCTTGTCGAGCTCGAGCTCGAACAGGTCGGCCAGATCCTGCGCGTTCGCTCCGCCGCCTCCCCCTCCGCCACCTCCGCCCTGCTGCTGCATCGAGACGTACTTCTCGTAGGTCTCCTCGGCCTTCTGAACCGCCTGTAGCGCCTTCTGCTCGTGCGGCAGCGCGCCCTTGGCGTCTTCCTTCGTCAGCGCCGCCTCAGCCTCCTCCATCTCCTTGATTGCGCCAGGCAGCATTTCGGCGATCCGCTTGAACTGCTCGTCGGCCGCTGAAAGGCCACGGTTCGTCATGCGCTCGACCAGCGTTTGCACCTGACCGCGCACCTGTTCCTGCGCGAGGCGCACGCTGACCGCGTTCTCGGAGAAGTCTGCGGCCGAGTGGAGCTCGCGGTCGCGGTCGAGGTTGAACGTGGCGGCGATCACCTTCTTCTGGAGCTCGGAGAGCGAGGTCTCCGGATCCATTCCACCGCCACCGCCACCGCCACCGCCCGCGTCGGACGCCTTGTACTCGTTGCCCAGCTGGCGGATGGTGAGGAAGTAGACGTCGCTGGTGACTTCCTGGCCCTCACCGGAGCGATTGCTGTCGCGCGCCGTGGCCCAGTAGGTCACCAGGTCGCCCGACGAGAGGCCCAGCTCCTCGAGGTACACGGTGTGTCCGGCGGACGCCTCGGTGAGCGGCAGGTTCGAGCCACCGAAGATCGGGACCGTCTTTTCCGGGCCGCCGTTGACCGAGTAGACCAGCGAGAGCTGCGCGATCCCGTAGTCATCCAACGCCTCGGCCTCGAAGTAGACCTCCTCGAGCGGGCTGGCGTTGCTGTCGCGGCCGGGCTTGGTCACGCGGACCGTCGCGGGCTGGTCGATCAGCGCGTCGATCGTATAGCGAGGTGATGCATCGACCATTCGTCCGTCCGGCGCCGCCAGCTCGATGCGGTAGAAGCCGTCGGCCTTCACGTCGAACGACGCGGTGAGCGATCCGTCGGGCTGCGGCGTGAGCGCGACCGGAGCGGATCCCTCGACCGTCAGCTGACCGGACTTGGTCGGGATCGTGGGGTGGATGGTGAGCACGACCGTGGTTCCGGTCACCGCGGCGACATCGCCGCCGTCTTCGACGACACGGTCGGGCAAGCCGGTGTAGGCGGGGAAGCGCAGCTCTTGATCCATCTTGTCCACGTACGGCAGGTCCGCGACGTCGATGCGGAAGACGGGCGAGCGATTTCCGTCGGCCTCGACGAAGTAGTCGGCGCCCTCGGCCATGTTGAGCAGGAGCAGCTCGAAGGCGCCCTCGGTCTGGCCGGGGAGCATGGTGAGACGCTGGAACGGCTCGCTCTGGTCGCGCCGCGTGAACAGCGTGGCGTCGGTCGCGGAGAATCCGCCGAGCTCGGCGGTCACCAGCTGATCGGAGCCGCGCGCGATCACCACGTCGCCGGGTGCCACCGAGACCGAGTACGGGTTCACGGCGGCCGCGCTGGTCGTGGGACGGAGCAGGGCCGACAGTCCGCGGCGCACGCCGGTGGGCAGGAGCAGCATGAACACGATCGACGCCACGGCCACCGCGGCGAGGACGCCACCCGAGCGATACAGTCCCTGTTGATCGACGCGCCGGCCGTCGTCCACACGGCTGGAGCGCTGGACCGCGGTGCGGACCAGACCCCTCACGAGACCGGGCGAGAAGCGGTCGCCCGCGCGGTCGGCTTCCACCGCAGCGATCAGGGTCGCCTCGAGTGACGGCTCGTGCTCCTCGAGGTAGAGGGCCACGCGCTCGTCGTCGAGCTCGCGGCGGAGGGGCCGTACCAGGAACCAGTACGCGAGGGCCGCGATGACGCCCCACGAGACCAGGCGGAAGCCGACCACGGCCGGAGCGCTGAAGCGCAGCGCGTTCATGCCGAAAGCGGAGATGAGGAACGCCGCCATCCCGGCGGAGAGGACGATCGCGAGTCCCTTGAACGCGACCCGGAGCTTCCATCGGCTCCGCACGGTCTTGAGGATCTCGACCACCCGTGCCCGGTCGTTCGCGTATCCTTCCATCGTGTCTCCTTCGGGTCGGGGAGGCCGCCCGGCCTATCGCCCTCTATCCACCCGGTGCGTCAGCCTGCAGTGGCCGTCCGCGCCGATCTCTGACTCGCCATCAACGATTCCGCCGCCATCAGGGCCAGCACGACCGCCAGGAGCAGCCGCCAGAGCGACTGGCGCCGCTCGATGTCCGCCTGCTGGATGTCGATCGCCCCGCCCCCGCCGTTCGCGGGCCCCTGGTCCACCGTGGCCGCCAGGGCCACCTGGATCTCCTCCGGGTCCATCGCGGCGGGGTCGGACTCCGCGAGGTCCACGTTCACCGCGACCGGCAGAGGCCGCGCGTTCTCGTCGCCCAACGATCGCAGGGTGTAGAAGCCGGCGTCCGTAAGGCTCAAATAATGTGGCCCCGCCCCCCACGGCAACCGAACTGGCGTGCCGGCCGGGTCGGTCACCACCCGCTCTCCTTCTAACCCCCGAGCGTCCTCGGTGGCCTCGAGTAGGCCCGCCGTGGCCATGGCGCGGGCATCGGAGATGTCCAGCACCTGGCCGGCCGTGAACCAGGGCAGGGTCTCGCCCCGTCCCGACGCGTACCGCACCAGCTGATGGACGAACGGGAGGAAGATCGGCTGCACACTCAGGTCGTTCCAATACTGGTCCAAGGTCGAGGCCCAGATCAGGATCCGGCCATCGCCCACCTTCCGCTCGATCAGCGCCGGGCTGCCGTCGTCGAAGCGCGCCAGCACGGCCGCGCTGTCGAGGACGGTGAGCGAGCGGTGCCGGAAGAAGCGGGTCGAGGTGAAGTCGCCGCTGCGCGGTCCCTTGAACGGCTGGAAGACCGGATGGTCGTAGTCCACATAGCCGAGCCGGCCGCCGCCCGCGTCCATCCGATCCACTGGAGGGCCGCTCCGAGCGCCGAGCCATGCGTCCGCGTCGCGCGTCCATGCGCCGAGGTCGCCGCTCACGATGAGGAGTCCGCCGCCGGCCTCCACGTGCCGCCGGAGGTTCGAGCCCCCGGCTCCGCTCGGGAACGGCTGATCGACCAGGACCACCACCTGTCCCGCGGACAGGCCTTCGCTCGCGGCCCCGCCCCACGGCCGCGTCTCGACGTCGAACGTCCCCTCGCTCGAGATCCCGAGCGCCCGGCTCAGGAAGAGCGACGACTCGGCGGATCCGCCGGGGCGCGTGAAGATGCGCACGCCGAGCGCGCTGCCCGGCGACACCACGAAGTGGCGCGCGTCGTCGCGCGGAAGGTCGTCTGCGACGACGCGCACGGTGCCCATCGAGTGGCTGGCGCCGAGCGGTATCGGAGCGAAGTCGGCCGTGGCCGCGCCCGCCGCGGGCAACGTGACGGTGCGCTTCTGCAGCTCGCGCCCGTCAATGTCGAGCGCGACGGTCGCCTCCACCGGCCCGTCGCCGCCCGTCCGCGTGAGGCGCACGCTCGGCGTGACGCGCTCGCGGCCCGAGAAGCGGTCGCGCTTCAGCGTGACGTCGGCCACGGCCACGTTCGCGCCGACCGCGTCGGTGATGGGCATCGTGCGCACGTTGGTGCCGGCCGGCAGGCGGACGCCTTCCTCGCCGGTCCAACCGCGCCGCTGGAAGTCGCTGATCACGACCAGCTCGCGAGCCGGCAGCGTCGATCCGTCGAGGATGCTCTGCGCGAGCTTGAGGCTGGGTCCGAAACGGGTCGAGCCCCAGCCCGGCTGGAGGGTGTCGAGGGCGGAGCGGACGCGGGCGGGATCGCTGTCGGAGCGCACCAGCGCCTCGGCGCCCTGGTCGAACGTCACCAGGCTCACCTTGTCGAGCGGACCGACTCCCGCGATCGCCTGCGCCGCGGCGGTCTGCGCGGACTGCCAGCGCTGGCCGGCGGCCATGCTGTAGGAGCGGTCGAGCAGCACGACGACCTCGGTCGGGCCCGTGCCCACCGTGGCGAGCGCCTCCTCGCCGCGGAAGAACGGACGCGCGAACGCGGCGACGAGCAACGCGATCACGAGCGCCCGGAGCGCGAGCAGCAGCCAGTGGTGGATCGTGCGCTTGCGGTCTTCCTTGAACGGGATCGAGCGCAGGAACATGATCGACGGGAACTGCACCACCAGGCTGCGGTTCTTGCGCGTGAGGTGAGCCCAGATCGGAATCGCGATCGCCGCGATGCCGAGCAGGAAGAGCGGAACCAGAAAGCCGAGCGGCATCGTTCAGTTCGCTCCGCGCGCGCCGCGCGCCTTCTGGCGGGCGAGCAGATAACGGAACAGCGCGTGATCGAGCGGCTGCGAGGTGTTGAGCAGCGTGTATTCCGCGCCTTGCCCGACGACGCGCCGCTCCACTTCACGGATGTGCTCCTGCATGGCTTCCCGGTACCTGTCGCGGAGCTTCTCGGGCACCACCGGGAACTGCTCACCGGTCTCCATGTCCTCGAAGGTCGAGGGTGTGGTGAACGGGAAGTCGATCTCGTGCGGGTCGAGCACGTGGAAGACGATCAGGTCGTGCTTGCCGCCCGAAAGCGGCCGCAGCGCCTCGACGATCTTGTCCGGGCTTTCGTAGAAGTCCGAGATGAGCACGAGGATGCCGCGCCGGCGGAACGTGCTCGCGACGGTGTAGAGCGAAGGTCCCAGCGGGCCCGGCCGGCCGGGCCGGGCCCGCTCGAGCGCGTGGAGGACCTGGTCGAGGTGTCGCACCGACGGGCGGACGTGCTCCACCACCTCGGAGTCGAACGTGTAGAGGCCGACCCGGTCGCGCTGGCGCTGCGAGAAATAGCCGAGCGCAGCGGCCAGGAAGCGCGCGTAGTCGAGCTTGGTGATAGATCCGCTACCGTACGACATGGATTTCGACACGTCGAGCAGCATCGAGAAGTTCGCGTTGGTCTCGGCCTCGTACTGCTTCACGTAGTGCCGGTCGGTGCGCGCGAACAGACGCCAGTCGATCTTCCGGATGTCGTCGCCGGCCATGTAGGGGCGGTGCTCGGCGAACTCCATCGAGAGGCCCATGTAGGGCGACTTGTGGAGGCCGTGCAGGAAGCCGTCCACCACCGTGCGCGCCAGCAGATCCAGGTTGTCGATCCTGGCGAGTACCAGCGGATCGAGAAACCGGGCTCCCGGCGTGTCGGTGTGCGCCTGCGCGCGGTGGCTCACTGTAAGCTCCCTCTCACATCCCCGATCTCGGGACGGGCACCGCTTCGAGCAGCTGGTCGATCAGCTCGCCCGAGGACTTGCCCTCCGACTCGGCGTGGAAGTTCGTCAGGATGCGGTGCCGGAGCACGGGGTGGGCCAGGGCGCGCACGTCCTCGAACGTGGGGGCGTAGCGTCCCTGCGTGAGGGCGCGCGCCTTGGACCCGAGGATCAGATACTGGGCCGCGCGTACCGAAGCGCCGTACGCGATCCACTTCTTCACGAACTCGGGCGACGCGCCGTTCGCGGAGGGGCGGCTCGTGCGCGCGATCGCCACCGCGTAGCGCAGCACCGCGTCCGGAACGGGCACGCGGCGGACCAGCTTCTTGAACGCGATCAGGTCGGCGCCGGTCACCGCCTGGCTGAACTTGTGGTCCTGCACGCCGGTGGTCTCGCGCACCACGCGGAGCTCCTGGTCCTCCGTGAGGTGGTCGATCACGATCTCGAACATGAAGCGGTCGAGCTGCGCTTCGGGCAGGGGGTAGGTGCCCTCGAGCTCGATCGGGTTCTGCGTGGCGAACACGTAGAACGGCTCGGCGAGCTGGTACGTCTTCCCCTGCACGGTGACGCGATGCTCCTGCATCGCCTCGAGCAGCGCCGACTGCGTCTTCGGGGGTGTGCGATTGATTTCGTCCGCCAGGACGATGTTGGCGAAGATGGGGCCCGGCACGAACACCATCTGCCGACGCCCGGTCGCCGCATCTTCCTGCACCAGGTCGGTGCCGGTGATGTCGGACGGCATCAGGTCCGGCGTGAACTGGATGCGTGAA
>CAMCNM010000122.1 GCA_945876015.1 Gemmatimonas phototrophica | reverse complement strand
CCACGACTGCCGCGCCGATCAGCCCCGTCACGATGCCCTCGCGCACGATCTTGTTGGCCCCGAGCGTCTCCCACCAGGTGATCGGACGCGTGGCGCCCGTGACGTGCAGCGTATAGAGCACCGCCATGCCGGCCAGCAGGTTCCCGGTCAGCACCTCGGGCCAACCGAGCGACTGGACCACGTTCACGCCGGCGATCGCGACGCTGCCGTAGAAGACCACGTCGAAGCAGAGGAAACCGAGCACCAGGCCCAGCAGCATCGGCGAGGCCGTCTCGACGTGGACCAGAACCCACGACGCGAGCAGGCCGACCAGGACGAACATGGCGTAGTGGACCAGCGTGTACAGGATGATCGGACCGACGCCCATTTGCAGACTGTCGTTACCGAGCAGCGATCCGGCGACGAAGTTCGGGGTTTGGAACGGGGTGCCCTGTGAGCTGTCCACCACCAGGAACCAGAAGGCCATCACCGTGGCGCCGACGATTCCAGCGGCGACACCTCGGGCGACGACCCCACTGAGGAAGTGGGTGCGAGGGGAGGAAGCGGTGCTACCGGTCGTGGCCGTCATGCGCCAGCTCCTTCAGGCTGAAGGCTCAGTCTTTCGGGACTTGCTTGCGCTGCTTGTAGATCCAGATCGCGATTCCCGCCGAGATGGACAGCGGGACCAACGCCATGAGAAGGCCACCAAGAAACATGCCCACGCTCAGCGCATCGTGATGTTGCAGGCCGACGACGATGGGACCCCCGACCTGCAGCATGATACCCTCGCCCCACGGTTTGTTCAGAACTCGGTCAAGACCGCTGTGATCAGGATGACCACCAGCGGCAAGGGGGCCGCGACCAGGATCCAGAGACGGCGCGGCTCCCAGCGCAGGTGCATGTAGTACAGCGCGACCAGCAAGGCCTTCCAGACAGCCATCACGCAGAGCCCGAGGGCGAGCCAGAACTTGGGCAGGCTGAGGAATGCGAACCCTACCTCCCCCATCGTCATGATCAGCAGGACCGCGAAGATCATCATGTACGGCGGATCGTGATGCTCTCCCTGCGCTTCGGTCGTCATGGGCACCTCAGATCAGATAGACGATGGTGAACAACACGATCCACACCAGATCGACGAAGTGCCAGTAGAGCCCGATCACCTCGACCCCGCGGTGGTCGGCCGCAGTGTATTTGCCCCTCATGGCCTGGATGAGCACGAAGATCAGGCAGAGCACGCCGATCGAGACGTGGGCGCCGTGGAAACCGGTCATGGTATAGAAGGTCGCCCCGTAGAGCGGACCGCCCACGATGGGGCCGCCCTCCTCCATGCCGCGTCCGACCGGGGCGTACCCGGCCGCGCTCGGACCGAAGTGCTCGGCCACCAGGAGGCTGTACTCGTACGCCTGGATCCCGACGAACGCCGCGCCGATCAGGATCGTCCCGAGGAGCCAGAGCTTGAACTTCTGCTGGTCCCCCTTCTGGATCGCCGCGAACGCCTTCACCATCGTCACGGACGAGCAGATCAGGAAGAACGTGTTGAACGCCGTCAGCGGAACGTTCAGCACGACCCCGGGCTCGGGGAAGTGGTCGGGATGCGCGAAGCGCAGGATGACGTAGCTCCCAATCAGCGAGGTGAAGAACATCACCTCGCTCAAGAGGAACACCCACATCCCCAGCTTCATGTTGAAGACCTTCATCCCCGGCTCGAAGGTGAGATCGGGGACCATCATGTTTTGCTCGGCCGAAGTGGCGTGGCTCGTCATGGCTGCGCTCAGTCTCCGGTGGGCAGGAAGCCGGGTTCGCGCGGCACAGCCCCACGCCGGACCGGCTCCGGCGGAACCCCCTGCGGGAGGAAGTCTTCGTTCGACTCGGGCGAGCTGTACTCGTACGGTCCGCGGTACACGTGCGGCGTCCCGCCCGGGAAGTTGCCGTGCCCCGGAGGATGTCCGGCGGCCGTCCACTCGAGCGTGTTCGACTTCCAGGGATTCTGCTCAGCCTTCTCGCCGAAGAACATGCTGTAGAAGAAGCTGAAGGCGAAGATCATCTGCCCCGCGATCAGGATGAACGCGGCGATCGAGATGAACGTGTTAAGCCCCTGGAGCGGCTGCAGGTACTCGTAGCTGTTCGGATCGTAGATGCGCCGCATGTGGTTCCGCAGCCCCAGGTTGTGCATGGGGAAGAAGACCGCGTTGTACGCGAAGATCGTGACCCAGAAGTGGATCTTGCCGAGCTTCGGGCTCATCATCCGGCCGAACATCTTCGGGAACCAGAACGTGATCCCGGCGAAGATGCCGAACAGGCTGCCGCCGAACAGCACGTAGTGGATGTGCGCGACGATGAAGTAGGTGTCGTGGATCGGGATATCGACCGGAGCCGAAGCCATGAAGATCCCCGACAGGCCGCCGATGATGAACATCGCGACGAACGCGAGCGCGTGCAGCATCGGGACGTCGAAGTGGATGTCGCCCTTCCAGAGCGTGCCCAGCCAATTGAAGACTTTGATGGCCGACGGCACCGCGATGATGATCGTCGAGATCATGAAGCTGGTGCCGAGCAGCGGGTTCATGCCGCTCTGGAACATGTGGTGGCCCCACACGACCCAGCCCAGGAACGCGATCGAGATGATGGCGAGCACCATCGCGTGGTATCCGAAGATCGGCTTACGCGCCCGGTTCGAGATCACCTCGCTCACCAGACCCATCGCGGGCAAGATCAGGATGTAGACCTCGGGGTGCCCGAAGTACCAGAAGATGTGCTGCCAGAGCAGCGGCTCTCCGTCGGTCGCCGGGTTGAAGAAACCGGTGCCGATGGTCTGATCGAAGAGCAGCATGATCAGCCCGCCGGTCAGGATCGGGATCGCCAGCAGCAGCAGCCAGGAGGTCACGAAAAGGGACCAGGTCGGCAGCGGCATGCGGAACCAGGTCATGCCCGGCGCCCGCATGTTGATGATCGTCGTGATGTAGTTCACCGCGCCGGTGAGCGAGCTGAACCCCAGGATGATCAGGCTGACCAGCCAGAGGACCTGCCCCATGTGCACGCCGCTGTACTCGGGGTTAGCCGAGAGCGGCGCGTACGAGGTCCAGCCCGCGCCCGCGGCGCCGCCCTCGACGAAGAAGCTCGCGAGCATCAGGATGCCCGCCGGCACGCTGATCCAGAACGACGCCGTGTTCAGGCGCGGGAACGCCATGTCGGGGGCGCCGATCTGGAGCGGGATCAGGAAGTTGCCCCACACGCCCACCAGCAGCGGCATGATCGCGAAGAAGATCATGAACGTCGCGTGCATGGTGACGAGCGAGTTATAGAACTCGGGCAGGATGATGCCGCCCGGCGCCGTGGTGTCCGAGAACATGCTCCCGATGAACGGGATCGGCTGCCCCGGGAAGCCCAGCTGCCAGCGGACCAGCCCCGCCAGGATCCCACCGATCAGCAGGAACAGGAGACTCGCCAGCAGGAACTGCTTGGCGATCATCTTGTGATCGGTGGAGAAGATGTAGGTCCGGATGAAGCTGAGCTTGTGGTGCTCGTCGTGGCCGGCTCCGGTCGCGTGGCCTTCGGCCGTCGCTGCGTGGGTCGCCATTTATTGTGCCTGCGTAGCTGGGGCGGGAGCTGCGGGCTCGGCCGCGGAGGCAGCGCCCTGGACCTGTTCGTTCACCCAGGCCTGATAGTCGGCCGGGGAGTGCACCGTGAGCGTTCCCCGCATGCGTGTGTGCCCGATCCCGCACAGCTCGGCACAACCGATCGGGAACACGCCGGCGCGGGTGGGCTGGAACCACATCTGCATCGCCATGCCCGGCACGATGTCCTGCTTGAGGCGGAAGTCCGGGACGAAGAACGAATGGATCACATCGACGGAGGTCATCTCGAGCACGGTGGGCCGATCCAGCGGAATGTCGAGGCGATTCCTTACCGTGAAGTCGTCCCCCGTCCTCAGCTCACCGTCGGGTCCGGGATAGGTGAGGTTCCACTCGAACTGCTTGGCCTCGAGCATCACGCGCATCGCGTCGGCGGGCACGTTGGCCGGATCCTTGATCTCGGCCCACAGCCCGCGGCTCATGAGCGCGATCGCGAGCACGATGAGCGCGGGGATCGCGGTCCAGATGATCTCGGCCTTCGTGTTCCCGTGGATGTACTCGGCCTTGTGCCCTTCACGATGCCTGTACTTGAAGAGGAAATAGAGCAGCGTCACCTCGGTGGCCACGAACACGATGCCGGTGATCACCAGGATGATGTAGTACAAGCGGTCGATCTGGGGTCCGACGGACGAGGCGCTCTCGTCCAGCATCCAGGACCAATTCTCCATCTGGGTGCCTCTCCTCTACACGGAAGTACGCGGACCCGCACGGGCTCCGGGGCGAACGCCCCGGAGCCCGCCTTCGGCTTATTGCTGAACGAGCGTCGTGGTCCGACGCAGCGTCCCGTTGTGCATGTCGACGAGGAGCACCGGTCCCATCGGAACCTCGGCGGCGACCTTGCCGTCGAACTCGAACGTGACCTCGGCCGTCTGGCCGGTCGCGACCGTCACTTCCTGCGTGGCGGTGCCGTACTTCTCGTGCCACGCCTCGAGCGTGTAGGTGCCTGGGGGCAGGCGGTCGAGCGAGAACGTTCCGTCCGCCGCGGTGACCGAGTGGTACGGGTGCGACGTCACGCCGATGTACGCGGACATCCAGCCGTGCACGTCGCAGCGCACCGGGATCATGATCTCGTCCGAGGCGAACTGCGTCTCGAACGTCATGCCGGCCTGCGGCTGGCTGCGGTTGAAGCCGCGGTTCGTGGTGGGCGTGGCATTGATGTTGTGCAGGACCGGATCGCCGTTCTTCACGGTGAGCTGCTCCCCCGCCTGCAGGCCGATCACGTGCGGGTGGTACTGGCAGCCCTGCTGGTCGATCTCCTTGCCCGGCCCGACCGGGAACTTGAGCGCCGGGTCGATGCCGGACTTCACGTACACGAAGACGTTGGCCAGCCCGCCGTCGGCGCCGACCACGACGTCTTCGATCACTGCCGTGCCGCCGGTCGCCGTCTGGCAGGTCGGCTCGTCGGCCATGTCGATCGCCACGGCCTTGGGCGCGGTGCCCGTGAACTTGATGGTGCCGTGGATGTTGCCGGCCGTGGCCGCGTCCACCGGGTTCTCGGCCGGAGCCGCCGCGGTCTCGGTCGCCGCCGGCGCGTTCTCGGCTGAATCGCCGCCGCCGCATCCCACCAGAAGCACCGCGACCAGCGAAGAGGCCAGTAGGCCCCTGATCTCACTCGTCCCCAACATGGTCGATCTCCTTTTCGGTTTCGTCATGACCGCATTCTCTCCACCCCAGCCCAACAACCTATCTAAATCCCCGCTTTCATCCCTCTTTCTCGCGCTTCTGCGCCCGGGACACCAGCACGACGCCCAGCACCGCCGTCAGGAGGAACGCCAGCACCGGCGCCACGAACACGGTCGCCGGGGTCGCCTCCTCGAGGGCGAGGAAGTACCAGGTGCTCACCGCGGCCTGGGTCCCCGCCTCACCGTTGTCGCCGTCCCATGCCTGGAAGGCCACCGGCACGACGGTCGCGCCCGGCATCTGCAGATCGGCGGTCGTATCGGAGGTGGAGAGGGTGCGCCGGAAGAGCACGCGCCACTCGCCGTTCGCCCAGCTCGCCGAGGCGGTCACCTGTTGGCTCCCGGCCGCCTGCTCCTGCCCGGTGCCGAACCCTTTCGCGACCATCTCGACCGCCGTGTTCCGGTCGCTCCGCCAGTTCCACAGGTAGGCCGGACGGCGCGCGTCGCCCTGCAGGAAGTAGGGCCGCTCCATTCCGGTCGTCAGCGTCTGCGGGAACTGCACCACGAGCTGGTCGGCTGATCCGGGCACCCAGGTGGAGCCCTCGTCCTTGGGGCCCATCAAGTCCACCACGCGCTGCGCGAACGGCATCCACGCGCTGTCCGGGCTGGACGACGGATCCGACCAGCTCACCAGCATCGCGACCTCGGTGGAGTCGTGCAGCGCCTGCACCCAGAGGTTCGACACGCGCGGGCTGTACCAGCGCGGCTTGAGGATGATCTGGCCCACCAGTGGGACGTAGAACCTCTCCACGGTGGCCCAGCGCGCGTCGGTCGGTGACGTGGGCAACTGCTCGCCCTCGACCAGCACGGCGGCCGTGATCACCTCGCGGACCTCGGGCGCATCCTCGGGAGAGAGGCTCCGCACGTAGTAGGCGAGATTCCAGAGCTGATCGTCGGTCACGATGCCCGACGCGATCAGGTCGCTGAAGGTCGGCAT
>CAMCNM010000121.1 GCA_945876015.1 Gemmatimonas phototrophica | reverse complement strand
AGGCGGCAACAGGTCCACGAGAGAAGCGGCGATCCGGATCGCGGACTCTGGGCGCCCACGCTCGCGCGCGGCCTTCCTTCGCGCTTCGAGCCGGACCGGATCGACCGCCAAACCCTCGATCGTGGACCACAGCCGCTCCCCCGATAGCTCGCGCTCGGGCAGATGCACCGCGGCTCCGCAAGCCGCGAGCGCGACCGCGTTGTGCTCCTGATGGTTGGCCGCGGCGGTGGGCAGAGGCACCAGCACCGCGGGCAGTCCCCAGGCGAGAAACTCGGACGTGGCGATCGCTCCGGCGCGGGAGACGGCCAGGTCCGTCGCGGCGAGCGCGCTCGACATGTCGTGGATGTAGTCCACCGCGTGAACCCACTCCGGCGAGCCCAGATCGGCGAGCGCCGCTTTCATCGCGTCGCCGTTCGCGGTCCCGGTGGACCATAGGAGTTGGAGCCCTGGGATCGGTGCGCGCCCATCGCGCACGACGAGTCGGATCGCCTCCAGGATCGCGGCGTTGAGCGACGCGGATCCCTGGCTTCCTCCCACGACGAGCACGACCAGACCATCCGGCCGGAGACCGAACGCCTCGCGCATCTCCGACCGGTCCATGGCCCGAGGAGGACGGATCGGGTTTCCGCTCAGCATGACCTTCTTGCGCGCTCCCGCCGAGAGGTGCGCGACCGCCTCGGGAAACGCGAGGTGGACCTGGCGCGCCCAGCGTGAGAGCAGCGTGGTCGTGAACCCGGGGACGCTGTTCTGCTCCTGGACCGCGAGCGGCACGCGCATGAGCGCCGCGGCGATTCCCGAAGGTCCGCTCGCGTAGCCGCCGGTCACCACGACCAGCTCCGGCCGAAGCGTGCGGAAGAGCGAGAAGACGCGAGCGAGGGAGCGGCCCAGCGTGGGGACGACCCGCCAGTTCGATAAGAAGCTCCCGCGCGCGAACCCCTGGACCGGGAGCAGCACGTGCTCCATGCCACGCTCCGGGAGCACCCGGGCTTCGATGCCGCGCTCCGATCCGACGAAGAACGGACGGACGTCGGGTCGCAGCTGGACCAACGCTTCGGCCAGGGCGAGCGCAGGGGAGAGATGACCTCCGGTGCCTCCGCCCGAGAAAAGGACCACGGTGCGATGATCGTCATGCACCGCTCTCTCCCCCTCTCCACCAGCCGGACGCGGACGCGCGCACCGGTTGGCCGTCCGTGGCGCGCGCGATCGCGATCAGCATGCCGATCGAGGCGAGCGTCACGATCTGGTTGGAGCGTCCGTAGGATACGAGCGGCAACGCGAGTCCGGTCGCGGGGACGAGGCTCAGCCCGACCGCCATGTGGAACAGAGCCTGCACGCCCACGATCGCCGTGAGCCCCACCGCGAGGAGCTGGCTGAACTCGTCCGGCGCCCGGCGCGCGATGCGGAGTCCGACCACAACCACCGTGGCATAGAGCGCGAGCAGGAACACGACGCCGAGCAGGCCCCACTCCTCGCCCACCATCGCGAAGATGAAGTCGTTGTGGGCCTCCGGAAGGAAGCCGAACTTCTGCCGCCCCTCGCCGAATCCGACACCGGTGAGCCCGCCCGACCCGAGCGCCACCAGCGACTGGCGCACCTGGAAGCCGGCGCCCGCGGGGTCCGCGGCCGGGTCGAGGAACGCGAGCATCCGGTTGGCGCGGAACGACACGTTGAGCTGGTGCTGCAGGAACGGGAGCGTGAGCAGCCCGAGGAACAGGAAGTGCGTGATGCGTCCCCCGGCCGCGAACACCACCAACGCGCCGAGCAACGCGATCAGGCACGCGGTCGAAAGGTTGGGCTCGAGCAGCACGGGCACGAGCACCGCTCCCCACACGACCAGGAACGGCAGGAGGCCTTTCGACAGGCTCTGGAACTGATCCGCCTTCCGCACCGCGGTGCGTGCCGTCCACACCACGATCGCGATCTTGGCCAGCTCGGAAGGCTGGAACGTCACGCCGCCCACCACCAGCCAACGGCGCGCCCCGTTGATCGAAGGCGCGATCGAGGTCGTGCCGGGGAGGATCACCACCAACAACATGGCCACCACGACGAACAGCATCGGCCATGCGCTCGCCTCCCAGAACCGGACCGGAATGCGCGCGCACGCCCAGAGAATCGCGAGCCCGGCGACCGCGCCCCCCGCCTGGAGTACGACGAAGTGCCAATCGGGGAGCCCCTGCCTCTGCGCGTGGAACCCGCTCGCCGAGTAGAGCGTGACGAGGCCGAAGCTGAGGAGGGCCAGCGTGGCCGCCATCAGCACGGACGCCTCCCATCCGTGACCGATCCCGGTGTCCGGGAAGGTCAGCCGACCGGCCGGCGCGAGATCGACGCGGGCGCGGCTCACGACGACGGCCCCACCAGCGCGGCGAAACGGCGGCCGCGCTCCTGATAATCCGCGAACATGTCGAAGCTCGAGCAAGCGGGGGCGAGCAGCACCGCGTCGCCGGGTCGGGCCGCTGCGCGCGCGGCGGCCACCACCGCGTCGAAGCCTTCGCGCACGCGCTGCAGCTTTACGCGACCGTCGAGGGCGGCGGCGATGCGATCGCCTGCGGCGCCGTACACGATCGCCAGCTTCACGCGACCGGCGAGGGCGTCGGCCAGCGGCGCGAGATCCTCACCCTTGTCCTTGCCGCCCAGCAGCACGATGAGCGGGCGCCCCGAGAGACTCCGGACCGCGCTCACCGCGGCTGCGACGTTGGTCGCCTTGGAGTCGTTCACCCAGAGCACGCCATCCTTTTCCGCCACGGGCTCGAGCCGGTGGGGGAGCGGGGGGGCGGTGCGAAGGCCGCGCGCGATCGCGGGGCCATCCACTCCGGCGAGGCGGGCGGCGAGGGCGGCAGCCAGCGCGTTGGCCGTGTTGTGGGCACCGAGCAGGCGCAGCTCGTCGCGCGGCAGAAGGGCTTCGCGCCCCTGCCCCACGTCGAGCACGAGCGTGCCGTTCTCGACGCGACCCGCGGCGTCGCTCCGCTCCGTGCTGAAGCGAAAGCGCGCTCCGGGCGCGTCGCCCGCGAGCGCCTCCACCTGGGCGTCGTCGCCGTTCAGCACCCAGCGGCTCCGCTCGTCGGCGTTGGCGAAGATGCGAGCCTTGTCCGCGTAGTACGCGGCCACGCTCGGATACCGGTCGAGATGATCGGGCGCGAGGTTCGTCACCACGCCGATGTCCGGACGGAAGCGCTCGATGTCCGCCAGCTGGAATGAGCTCATCTCGACCACGTACCAGGCCGGTGGGGGCCGGCGCATGGCCAGCTCGCTCGCGGCCGGACCCAGGGACGCTCCGATGTTGCCACCCAGGCCGACGTCCATCCCCGCCTCCCGCAGGAGGTGCGCGGTCAGGGCCGCGGTGGTCGTCTTCCCGTTGGTGCCGGTCACCGCGATCAGTGGACCCTGGAAGAACCGAAAGGCGAATTCAGGCTCGGAGATCCAACGAACCCCTCGCTCTCCCAACGCTCTGAGCACCGGAGCGTCCGGGGGGATTCCCGGACTGACCACCACGATGTCCGCGTGGGCGATTCGCTCCACGTCGTGTCGTCCCAGCTCGACGTCCCCTCCCGCGGTGCGGATTCGATCTGCACCGGCTGCAGCTGCAGCGTCATTGCGCATATCCGAGACATAGACCTTCGCTCCTGTGGCGTGGGCCAGCAGCGCCGCGGCAACGCCGCTAGCCCCCACTCCGATGATCGCTACCGCGGACATCTCTCTTCACTCCGCTCCGCTCGTACCGCCCTCTCCACTTCGCTCGACTGCACCCACCATCCATCGCCTGCCCCGCTCGACGTCTCTGCTCACCGGATCTTGAGCGTGCTCATCGCGAGCATCGCGAAGAGGATTCCGATGATCCAGAAGCGGATCACCACCTTGGTCTCGGGCCATCCGAGCTTCTCGAAGTGGTGATGGAGGGGGGACATCTTGAAGATCCGTTGACCCGTCCCGGTCGTGCGGAACGTGTACTTGAAGTAGCTGGTCTGGAGGATCACGGAGACCGCCTCGAGGACGAACACGCCGCCCACGATCACGAGGAGGAACTCGGCCTTGAGCAGAATCGCCATGACACCGATCGCCGCTCCCATCGAGAGCGAGCCGGTGTCCCCCATGAAGACTTCGGCGGGGTGCGAGTTGAACCAGAGGAAGCCGATCGCGGCGCCCGAGAGCGCAACGGCGAAGATCGCCATCTCGCCCGCGCCGGGGAGATAGAACAGTCCCAGATAGCGCGACGTGTCGATGCGCCCGGTCACGTACGCGAGGATCGCGAAGGTTGCGGCGGCGATCGCGACCAAGCCGCTCGCGAGACCGTCGAGGCCGTCGCTCAGGTTAACCGCGTTCGACGTTCCGGCCAGGACCACCGCGACGAACGCGACGTAGGTGGGGCCGCGGAAGACGAGCATCCAGTCCGAGAAGAAGGGGACGCCCGTCCAGGTCGAGCTGTACGGCGAGATCGGGTTCAGGAGAAGGAATAGCCCGACCAGCAGGCCGAGTCCGAACTGCCCGAGCAGCTTGTAGCGCGCGACCAACCCTTCCGGCTTCCCCCGGATCACCTTGAGATAGTCGTCCAGGAATCCGAGCAGCCCCATCCACAGCAGGGCGATGACGCAGATGACCGTGTACCAGTTGTCGAGCTGCGCCCAGAGCAGGGTCGAGACGCCGGTCGAGAGGAGGATGAGCACGCCGCCCATGGTTGGTGTGCCCGCCTTCTCGAAGTGGGTCTCGGGCCCATCCGTGCGGACTACCTGGCCGAAGCGGAGACGCCGGAGCCAGCGGATCGTCGCCGGGCCGAGCAGGAACGCCAGGAGAAGCGCGGTCACGACCGCTCCAGCCGCCCTGAACGTCTGGTAGCGGAAGAGGTTGAAGACGATGCTCACGTCCGAGAACCGGGGGAGCAGCCAGAAGAGCATCAGTGCCCTCCCTGCCCAGACGGCAACGCATCGGCGGCGCCAAAATCGGCGCGCAGCCTCGGAACGAGCGACTCGAGCGCGACGCCGCGCGACGCTTTGAGCAGGATCACCTCGGAACCGGCGAGCTCGGGCTTGAGCAGCGCGTACGCCTCGGACAGCGTGTCCGCCGCGATCAGCCTGGGGCCGTGACGCACGGCCGGAACCCGGTTGGCCGCGGAGGCGAACGCCCCGGTGGCCACCACGACATCGAGTCCGCGCGTGAGCGCGTAGCTCAGCACTTCGGCGTGAAAATGGTCGCTGTTCGGTCCCAGCTCGAGCATCGAGCCGAGCACCGCGACGCGCCTTTGTCCCGCGGCTTCGGTCTGGAGCTCGAGCAGGTCGAGCGCGGCGCGCGTGCTGACCGGGTTGGCGTTGTAGCAGTCGAGCAGGAGGGTGAGGCCTCCGGCGCGCTCGATCTGGCCGCGCATCCACCCGGGCTGCACGGCCGAGACACCCGCGGCGGCCGCGCCCGGCTCCACGCCGAGCTCCTCCGCCACCGCGAGCGCCAGCAGCGCGTTCTGCACTAGATGGCGGCCCGGAACCCCGAGGGTGACCCGCGCGCCGCGCCAGGAGAACGAGTGGATCCCGCCTGAGTCCACGCGGACGTCCACCGGCCGCAGGTCTGCGTCGGCGCGCTCCGACCAACCCGCCACCCGCGTGCGTGGGTGCAGCGTCCGCGCCCGCTCGGGCAGCGTCGCCGGCATATCACCCACCAGCGCGGTGCCGGCGGCAGGGAGCCCGCGCACCAGGTCGAGCTTCTCCTCCAGCACGCCTTCGACCGAGCCGAGCCTCTCCAGGTGGCTCTCCGCGGCGGTGGTGAGGATGCCGTGGGTGGGGCGCGCGATGTCGGTGAGCGCCCGGATCTCTCCGGGCTCGCTGGTGCCCATTTCGACCACGATCACCTCGGCTTCCGCCGGGGTAGTGAGGATCGTCATGGGCAGGCCGATCCGGTTGTTCAGGTTTCCGGTCGTGGCGTGCACCGTGAACCTCGAGCCGAGTGCGCCGCGCGTGAAATCCTTGGTCGAAGTCTTACCCACCGAGCCGGTGATGCCGACGACCGGGACCGTGAGCGCGGCACGGCGGTGCGCCGCGAGCTGCCCGAGCGCGACCAGCGTGTCCTCCACGCGGTAGAGCGTAAGGCCACCGTGCGCGTCCTTCAGTCGGCGCGACACGATCGCGCCGGTGGCGCCGCCCGCGACCGCCATGTCCACGTAGTCGTGGCCGTCGAACTTCTCGCCGACCAGCGCGACGAAAAGGTCGTCCTGCTTCACCTTGCGGCTGTCGGTCGTCACGCCGGCGAAGTCGGCTAGCGGGCCGGTCCGC
>CAMCNM010000120.1 GCA_945876015.1 Gemmatimonas phototrophica | reverse complement strand
GGCGCGCTTCGTTCGCTTCGCTCACTGCGCTACAGATGCTGCGCATCTGAGCCCCTGCCGCGCGACACGCCTCACCCTCCCTGTTCGGCTCCTCCCAGTCTACTGCTCAACACCCCAACCCCCACCGTGAGCGCTGATCCCACCAGCGTGAACCAGAGTGGGTCGATCACTTTCGTCATGAAGCCGAACTGCTGGGCGGCCCAGAGGGTGGCCATGGTGACGATCGCTACGCTCATGCCGAGGATGGCGTCGCGCTGACGGGCGCGCTTCGAGACGAGCCCCAGCAGGAAGCCGCCCAGGAGGCCGCCGTAGGTGAAGGAGGCGATCTGGAGGGCGATGATGACGATCGGGGTGTTGGGCTTCACGAACTGGAACAGGATCGCGCCGCCGATCAGGAGCGCGGCGGCGAGGAGCGTGAAGCGCTTGCCGGCGCGCATCATGTGCTCCTGGTCCGCGCCGCGGCCCGAGAGGGGGCCGTAGATGTCGTGCGTGAGCGCCGACGCGAGCGAGTTCACGGCGGACGCCTCTGACGACATCGCCACCGAGAACACGCCGGCGATCACGATTCCGGAGATCCCGGCCGGGAGCCCCTCGAGGATGAAGCGGGGGAAGATCTCGTCGGGGGTCTGGAAGGTCTGTCCCTGGTAGTACGCGAACAGCGCCAGTCCGACGACGAGGAACAGCGCGAACTGGAGTACCACGATCACGCCGCTCCCGATGATCGCCTTGCGCGCGTCGGGCAATGACTTGGACGCGAGCAGCCGCTGCACGATCAGGTGGTCCGCGCCGTGCGTCGCCATCGACAGGAAGCCTCCGCCCAGCAGCCCCGTGAGCAGGAACTGCGCGCTCGAGATGCCGCCGCCCAGGTGCAGGATCCGCATCTTGCCCGCGGGAGCGCTCGCGGCCACGACCCCACCCCAGCCGCCGGGGACGAGGCGGAGGAGCACGATCAGCGCGATCACCGCGCCGGTCAGGTACATGAACATCTGGAGCACGTCCACCCAGACGACGGCCTTGAGCCCTCCGTAGTACGTGTAGACCAGCGTCACCAGGCCGGTGATCAGGATCGCCCAGGTGTAGGGCAGGCCGGTGATCAGCTTGATCGGGATCGCGGTGGCGAACAGGCGCACGCTCGACGCGAACACACGCGTGACGATGAACACGAGCGACGCGAAGCGCCGCGCCGGGGGCCCGAACCGTCTCTCGAGCAACTGGTACGCGGTCGTGATGTCGCCGCGGAAGTAGCCGGGCAGCAGGACCACCGCGACGGCGACGCGGCCGAGCAGGTAGCCGGTCGTTAGCTGGACCATCCACAGGTCGCTGGTATACGCGGTCGCCGGGACGCTGATGAACGTTAGGGCGCTCGTCTCGGTTGCGATGATCGAGAAGCAGACCGCCCACCACGGGATGTTCTTCTCGGCGAGGAAGTAGTCCTTCGCGTTCTTCTGTCCCTTGCCGAGCCACGTGCCCCACACCGTCACGCCGACCACGTAGGCCGCCATGATCAGGATGTCGATCGCGGAGAGTGAGGTCATGCGGCCCGGGCGATCCGGGCGTCCGCGGCGCCGGCCGCGGGCTGGTTCGGCTCGTCGCGGAACGAGCGCGCGATCCACAGGAACGCCCCGGCCGCGAGCGCGAGCAGGCCGAGGCCGAGGCCGGTGTCACCGAAGATGATCTTGCCGATCCCGAACAGGGTCGCGTAGACCGCGACCACCCCGGCCACCCAGTTGGAGGCCGCGATCCATCCCCCGGGGATCGGCTCGTACCCGGTGCCGAGCCGCTCCGTGATCTTCGTCCAGCCCGGGCCGCCGGGCCGCACGCGCGCGTAGAACGACGTGAGCACCACGTCCGACTCGGGCGGCGTCGCGTACGTGACGACCAGCCAGACCACGGTGCTCACCGCGACCGTGATCAGCATGATCCAGGCGTCGGCGTTCGGGTCACCGGGCGTGAAGCGCGGCGGCACCACCCGGAACGCGATCACCGAAACGACGAACGACGCGATCATCGCGCTGATCTCGGACCACGCGTTGATCCGCCACCAGTACCAGCGCAGGATCAGCACCAGGCCGGTTCCGGCCCCCATCGCGAGGAGAAGCCTCCAGGCCTTCTCGACCGAGGTGAGCTGCCAGGTCACGGCGATCGACGCCAGGAAGAGGAAGATCGTCGCCAGGCGGGACACCGCGACGTAGTGCTTCTCGGTCTCGGACGGCTTGAGGAACCGCTTGTATACGTCGTTCACGAGATAGGCCGCGCCCCAGTTGAGCTGGGTGGCCACGGTGGACATGTACGCCGCGGCGAATCCGGCGAGCATGAACCCGCGCCACGGGGTCGGGAGCAGGTCCACGAACGCCTGCACGTAGCCGGCTTCCTTGTCCTGCAGGTCGGGATAGAGGATCACGGTGCACAAGCCGGTGACGATCCAGGGCCAGGGGCGGAGCGCGTAGTGCGCGACCTGGAAGAACAAGGTGGCCAGAACGCCATCCTTCTCGGTACGCGCCGAGAAGATACGCTGCGCGACGTACCCGCCGCCGCCGGGCTCCGCGCCCGGATACCACGCCGCCCACCATTGCACGGAGAGGAACACGCCGAGTGTCAGAAGCGGCATCCACGCGTACGCGGCCATCCCGTCGGGTCCGAAGCTCACGGGCATCACGGAGAGGGCCGCCGCCTCGCTACCGAAGTGCTCGGCGAGCCCGACCTTGAGCGCGGCGATACCGCCCACCGCGCGTACCGAGTAGACCGCGAGCACGATCACGGCGCTCATCTTGATCACGAACTGGACGAGGTCGGTCCACAACACCGCCCACATCCCTGCCGCCACCGAGTACGCGACCGTGATGACGAAGCAGATCTCGACCGCGAGGATGGGCGAGACGCCGAGCGAGATCGAGAGGATCTTGATCATCGCCCGCGTGACCCAGCCCAGGATGATCAGGTTGATCGGGATCGCCAGGTAGAGCGCGCGGAAACCGCGCAGCAGCGCGGCGGGCTTGCCGCCGTAGCGGATCTCGGCGAACTCGACGTCGGTCATCACGTTCGCGCGCCGCCACAGGCGCGCGAAGAAGAAGACCGTGAGCATCCCGCTGAAGACGAAGTTCCACCATAGCCAGTTCCCGGCGACGCCGTGGGCGGCGACCAGGCCGGTTACGACCAGCGGGGTGTCGACCGCGAAGGTGGTCGCGACCATGGAGGTGCCGGCCAGCCACCAGCTGACCTTGCGGCCCGAGATGAAGTACTCGCTCAGGCTCTCGCTGCCGCGCTTCGTGAACCAGAAGCCGATCAGCGCCGTGAAGAGGAAGTACGCGGCGACGATGGCCCAGTCGAGCGGGGTGACGCGCATCGGGATCCTTCGCAGAGGTCCGGGGACTCTGGTCTTGTTACTACCTCCCTGCCCGCGCCCGCCGCAAGGATGAGTCCCTCGGGGTTGCCCCTCAGGCGGGCCTTCCTGCCCCCCGAACCCCTAGGTAGCTTCGCGATATGGCCGAACAGGACCCCAGGACCCGCGCGATCCGCATCCAGGCCGAGCGCACTCCGCACAAGGAGCACGCCGTCCCGGTCTATCTCACCAGCAGCTTCGTCTTCGACGACGCTGAGGAGATGCGCGCGGCCTTCGCCGACGAGATCGAGCGGCCGATCTACAGCCGGTTCTCGAACCCCAACGTCGAGGAGTTCGTCGAGCGGCTTTGCGCCCTGGAGGGGGCGGAGGCGGGTTATGCCACCGCTTCGGGGATGGCGGCCGTGTTCGCCACGTTCGCGGGGCTGTGCAGCTCGGGGGACGAGATCCTCTCTTGCCGCTCGGTGTTCGGCGCGACGCACACGCTGCTGACCAAGATCCTCCCTCGCTTCGGCATCGGCCACGCCTACGCCGATCTCGAGGATCTCGACTCGTGGGCGGCCAAGGTCACGAAGAAGACCAAGCTCATCTACGTCGAGACGCCGACCAATCCCGCGGCCGACGTGGTGGATCTGGAGTGGCTCGGGAAGTTCGCCAAGGAGCGCGGGCTCATCCTCGTCGTGGACAACTGCTTCGCGACGCCGTCGATCACGCGGCCCCTCGAGTTCGGTGCGCACCTGAGCCTGCACTCGGCGACCAAGTACATCGATGGCCAGGGCAGGGTGCTGGGCGGCATCGTGGTCGGGGACGAGAAGCTGATCGGCGACATCTACACGTTCTGCCGCAGCACCGGGCCCGCGCTCTCGCCGTTCAGCGCGTGGATCCTCTCGCGCAGCCTGGAGACGCTCGACATCCGGATGCAGCGCCACTCCGAGAACGCGCTCGCCATCGCGCGCTTCCTCGAGACGCGGAAGGATCTGAGCGAGGTGCGCTACCCGCTGCTGCCGTCGCACCCGCGTTACGAGGTCGCGAAGAAGCAGATGAAGTGGGGCGGGGGGGTCGTCGCGTTCAAGGTCGAAGGCGGCCTGAAGCGCGGCCAAGGGTTCCTCGATGCGATCCGGATGTGCTCGCTCACGGCCAACCTGGGTGACAGCCGCTCGATCGTCAGCCACCCGGCTTCGACGACGCACGCCAAGATGACCGAGGAGGAGCGCGTCGCGGTGGGGATCACGCCCGGCCTGGTGCGCGTGTCGGCCGGTCTCGAGGCGGTCGAGGACATCATCGCCGACCTTGAGCAGGCGCTGGACCGCTCGCGCTGAGCCTCGGCTGAATCGCGTCCCGCGCCTCCAGCTGCTCGCCGCCGCGGCCCTGTTCAGCACGGGCGGCGCGGCGATCAAGGCGATCACGCTGGACGGCTGGCAGGTGGCGGGTTTCCGCTCGGGGATCGCCGCACTCACCGTCTTCCTGATCGTCCCGGCGGTCCGGCGCCGCCCCGGGTTTCGCCTGTGGGCCCGCGATCCACGGGTGCTGCTCGTCGGGGCCGCCTACGCGGCGACCATGGTGCTCTTCGTTCTCGCCAACAAGCTCACCACGGCAGCGAACTCGATCTTCCTCCAGTCCACGGCGCCGCTCTACATCCTGCTTCTCGGACCCTGGCTGCTGCGCGAGCCGATCCGCGCGCGCGACGTCCTCTTCATCGTGGTCGTGGGGGTCGCCCTGATCCCGTTCTTCCTGAGCGGGGGCGATGCGAGCGCGACCGCTCCCGACCCGGCCCGCGGCAACGTGATCGCGCTCGCCAGCTCGGTGTTTTGGGCCTTCACCGTCATCGGGATGCGCTGGCTGGCGAGCTCGACGCCGGGAGGGGAGGCCGCGTTCGCGACGGTGGTCGCCGGGAATGCGATGGCGTTCCTGGTGTGTCTTCCGTTCGCTCTCCCCGTGCGCTCGTCCGTTCCGCTCGACTGGGTGGTGATCGGCTACCTGGGCCTCTTCCAGATCGGCCTCGCCTACTGGTGCCTCACCCACGGCATGCGCCACGTGCCGGCGCTCGAGGCATCGATCATCCTCCTGCTCGAGCCCGCGCTCAATCCGATCTGGGCGTGGCTCGTCCACGACGAGCGGCCGTCCGGGTGGGCGACCCTGAGCGGAGCGTTCATCCTGGGCGCGACGCTCGCCAAGGGGTGGTGGGACGAGCGCTCGCTCGCGCCCTCACGACCTTCGGGAGATCCGTATGCGTGGCAAGCGCCTCCCGATTAGCTTGTCCCGGCAGTTCAGCCCGGATCCACCCTCAGTCCCTGGAGAGTAGACAGCGTGAGACGGTCAACCGTTCTTGGAGCCAGCGCCCTGGCTCTCGTGGTGTCGGCGTGTGAGCCCAAGCCCGCGCCCGAGGCGCCTCCGGCCGCCGCCCCGGCGCCCGCCGAGCCGGCGCCGCCCGCTCGTCGTCTCGATGTCACCTTTCCCGCGGAAGGGGATACGGTCCAGGGCCCATCCGTCACCGTCCACATGGCGGCGTTCGGATTCACGATCGTTCCGGCGGGCGACACGACCGCCAACAGCGGACACCTCCATGTGTTCCTCGACCGCGATGTCTCTCCCGCGGGCGCCACGATTCCGGCGGAACCGGGCTTCATCGTGCACATGGGGAACGGCGCGGACAGCCTCAAGATCGAGACGGTCGCTCCGGGCGCGCATCGCCTGATCGGCGTGGTGGGTGACGCGAAGCACGTTCCGGTCGAGCCCGCGCTCGTGGACACGGTGAACTTCTTCGTGAAGTGAGCGGACGCAGCTCGCATCACCCCAAGGACCGAGGGAGGAGAGGAATGACGCGCCATCTGATCCCCGCGCTCCTTATCGTCCTGCATAGCGCGGCCGGGCCCGCGGCGCAGTCGCTCGAGTCGGCCGCCGCGAACGACAACAGGAGACCCGCGGGTCAGCTCCGAAACGGGGTGCTGACCGTGAAGCTGGAGGTGC
>CAMCNM010000119.1 GCA_945876015.1 Gemmatimonas phototrophica | reverse complement strand
CGGCGAGCGTGCCTTCGCTGCGGACCGCGGCGCGAGCGACCTTGGCCTTGAAGGCCGGGGCATGGTTGCGACGCGGACGTTTCGACATTTAGAGCTCCTTGGCTGTGGGCGAACATCTCGCCCGGGGAGCCCGCCTGTCCACTTATCCTCCCTGTTCAGAAAACCGGGACCACTTCTTACCCAAGTCAATCGCGGTACGTGATGTGGCCGTGACCCAATCGCGACAATCGCTCCTTACTATGCTGAGTGCGTTTCTCAGGAGCCGTGGGAACCCTTAGCGCCCCGCTGGTTTCACCGCTCCTTCCTTCTTCGGAGGCTCCACTGTGAAGCGACTCACTCTCCTGTCCCTCTCCGCCCTGGCCCTGGCTGCCTGTTCAGGCAGCCCACTCGTGGCACCCGACAACGCGTTGTCCAGCGAGCCGCTCGCGAGGAGGTCGTCGAAGGATCGCATCAGCATCTACGTGACGAACTGGGACGATGACGGGCATGGCTCGTTTCGCTGGGCCATCGAGCAGGCCAACGCCGATCCGACCATCGCCGAGATCGTGTTCACGAAGAACGTGCAGCCGGTCAATCTCGAGAGCACCGTGACCTTCTCGGGAACGCAGGCTCTCACCATCGACGGCCAGGACGCGATCATCGATGGGACGGACGCGGGTGGATCGGCGCTCGTGGCCGACGGGGGAGCGAGCCTCAAGATCAAGGACCTCACGGTCCAGAACGCACCGGGCGAGGGTATCGCCGTGGAGATACCGCTGACGGCAACCGGCACGATCAAGGTCACCCTCGAACGGGTGACCATCATGGACAACGCCGGACACGGCGTGCTCGTGAACGATCAAGTGGATCCGGAGACGGTCGATGGCGTCCAGCCGAACGCCGCCGGCTCGGCCGCGTCGCTCGAGGTCGAGGTGATCGAGTCGCACATCCTCGGCAACGGCTACAGCGTGTCCGATCGTGACGGCGTGCGTGTGAACGAGGGTGGTGCGGGAAGCCTCAGCTTCGTGTCACGCGAGACGACCTCTGAGGACAATGCGGCGGACGGCATCGAGCTCGACGAGCGCGGCGACGGCAACGTGGTCATCGACGTCAGCGATACGCACATTCTGCGCAACGGCAAGTTCGATCCACTCGACTTCGACGACGGCTTCGACATCGACGAATACGACGCCGGCAGCATCATCGGCTCACTGGTGCGTTCCGAGGCCATCGACAACTACGAGGAGGGCCTCGACTTCAATGAGAACAACGCGGGTGACCTGCGCGTCGATCTGTCCGAGGTGACGGCCAACGGCAACGACGAAGAAGGCATCGACTACGAAGAGGATGACGACTTCGCCGGCGGCGGCGATCTGGTCACGAAGATGGTCGACATCATCGCGAATGGAAACAGGGGCGACGGCGGTCTCAAGATCCGCGAAAAGGGCCTTGGCTCGCTGGTCGCCAACGTGTCGGGCGTCCAGGCCTCCGGCAACACGGTCAGTGGGATCGCCGTTCGTGAGGACGACTTGGGTTCCCTCTCGTCCACCATCATCAATGCGGAGACGCGAGCGAACGCGGCGCATGGCATCGATTTCGACGAGAACTCCGATGGCGATCTGACGGCTACCGTGTCGAACTCCGTGTCCTCGGGCAACACGTTGTTCGGTGTGCGGGCGGATGAGGCCGGGGCCGGCAGCGGGACACTTCACCTCATCCCGGTGGACCTGACGGGCAACACAGGTGGCACGACCACGGGCAACGTGGTGCCAACCATCACGCCGTAGGCAAGTTGCGGTCCGTCGCTGGACCGGCAGGAACGCGAAACCCCCGGGTCCGTCGAGGCCGCATTGCCTCAATGGTGACCGGGGGTTCGCCAACCCGCTACGATTTCAGCGGGCCCGTACGTTGACGATCCGTTCCTGCCCCGCGGGAGACGCGATCACCAGGCCGACCACCTGGCCCGCCCCGACCTTTTCGAGCAGAGCGGTTGCCTCCGCGGCGGTGCTCACCGCCTTGCCACCGATCTTCACCACCTTCGCTCCCGCCTCGATGCCGCGCAGCGCCGCCGGGCCCGAAGGATCCACGTCGCTCACGACCACGCCACCGGCGCCGTTGTAGCCGAGCTCCTCCGCCGAGCGCGCGTCCAGGTTGGCGAGCGTGAGGCCGAGCTTCTGGCTCGCCGACGCTTGTTCACGCGGAGCATCCGATCGCGTACGGGCACCCCCCATGCGGGGCGCTTCGCCGAGACGAATATCCGCGGTGCGAAGGTCTCCATCGTGGTAGAACCCCACGCTCACCTGATCACCCTGCGCGTGCGTCGCGATCAACTCCTGGAGGTCGCCGCCGCTGCCGATGGCGCGTCCGTTGAGCGTGACGATCACGTCGCCCTGCTCGATCCCCGCCTTCGCGGCCGGACTTCCGTCCGTGATCGACTGCACCACGACACCCTGCACCTTCGGCAGCTCGAAGGCTTCCGCGTCCTCGGGTGAGACGGCGCTCACCGACACTCCCATCCACGCGCGCTGGACGCGGCCATGCGCGATCAGATCCGAGGTGACCTTCTGCACGAGGTTGGCCGGGATCGCGAACCCATATCCCTGGTAGTGCCCGTCGGTCGTCGCGATCGCCGAGTTCACCCCGATCACGTGCCCGTCCATGTTCACGAGCGGTCCGCCCGAGTTGCCCGGATTGATGACCGCGTCGGTCTGGATGAAGTTCTCGATCGCGTACCCGGCCATCTCGCGGCCGTAGTCCGGGTTGTCGGCCAGGCCCTGTTGGAGCAGCTGGAGCGGACGACCCTTCCCGCTCACGATCCCGGTGGTGACGGTGTAGTCGAGCTGCTCACCCCGGCCGTAGCCCGGATTGCCGATCGCCATCACCCACTCGCCCACGCGCAGATCGTTCGAGCTCCCCCACGTCAGGTGGGGCAGGCCGGTTCCCTCGATCTTGAGGACCGCCACGTCCGTGGTCGGATCCGAACCCACCAGCCTGGCGGTGAAGCTCCGGTGGTCGTTCAGCGTCACGTTGATCTTCTCTGCGTCGCCGGCGACGTGGTTGTTCGTCACCACGTAGCCGTCGGCCGAAATCAGGAAGCCCGTTCCGTTGCCGAAGCGCGGCCCCTGCTCCTGTGGAAGGCCCTGGCCGCCGTTGGGACCGAAATCGAAGAAGCGCCGGAATTCCTCGGGGATGCCGGGCATGGCGCCAGGGCCCATCGATTCCTCCGCCACCCCGGACGGGATCTGGACCTCGATCCGCACCACTGCCGGAGTCGTGCTCTCGGCCAGGTCGGCGAAACCGTCGCCCATCCCGAGATTGGTCCGGCCCGAGGGGCGAACCGCGGCGCTCGTCTCCTCCGCCATCGCCCGCTCGGTCGGGGGGAACGCCGCATGGAGCCCGGCACCGGTCAGGGCGGCCAGGGCCAGCGCCACGGTCCCCGTGTAGGCACGCTTACGTCCAATCCTGCTCATGTCGCCTCTTGGTTCGTTGTTTACCTGTGGATGGCGCGCAGCTTCGTCGATCTCCGGGCGCGCCGGCCGTCGCTAGGGGCACTCCCAAGGCAGGATCTGGGCCTACGGGTCAAGTGCAATCCCACCTTATACTTAAGCCATATTGGCGATGCCGCCACTGGTCCCATGGGTGGTCCATATCCACCAGGATGGCTGAGATCAGCCGATGGGTTTCGCGGGTAGTAGATCCCCGACGAGATCTCGAATTGACCCGAGGCTTGGGTCTCGATTGATTGCTTCGTCCGCCCCGACGGCAGAGGAGAACGGTGGCTCGAGAAACGGCGCGTCCCCGCAGGCGGACGTGGCTCAGAACGCGGGTGATCGCCACGGGTGTGGTACTGCTCGTGGTCGGCGCGCTCGCCGCGTCCGCGTTCGTCCTCAACAAGAGGAGCCTCGAGCGGCTCGAGCTGGTGGACCAGCGTCTGCGGCAGACCGGCCAGTTCACCGAAGCGCGCGCGAGGCTCCAGCGCTACGTCGTCCGTTCGATGCCGATCGCGCTTCCCGCCGAGGACCTCTTCGTGGTCGATCTGCGCATCCAGATCGACCAGGCGCGCGGACTCGGGGACCGCCTGCCGGAGGACGTCCGCGCGAGCCTGGACGACTACGCGATGCGGCTCCGCTTCCCGCTGGTCCCCCGCTCCGACCTGGTGAGCGCCGCCGCCCTGATCGCGGACATGGCCAGCGCCGAGTCCGCCGTCCATCAGGTCATCTTCGCCGACGCCAGCGCCGACGCGCGCGCGGAGATGGCCACCACGCTGATCGGTATCGCGGTGCTCGGCATGCTCGCGATCCTCGGCCTCTGGGCCGTGCCCGAGGCCGTGATGGAGCCGCTCAGGAGCCGCCTGCGCGATTCGACGCGCGCGCTGCTCGAGCAGGAGCGTGCGCTCGCGCGCTCACAGCAGCTCGCGCTCCTGGGCGAGGCGGCCGCCACGCTCGCGCACGAGGTTAGGAACCCGCTCGCCGGCGCGGTGATGGCGCTCCAGAACATCTCGCGCGAGCAGGAGGAGCTCGCGCCCCGCATCGCGCCGCTGCTCGGCGAGCTCGAACGGGTGAACCGCACGCTACGGCAGTACCTCGGACACGTGCACGCTCCGCCCGAGCCGTCCGAAACGGTGGACCTGGCGGCGGTGGTGGACGACCTCGCGGAGCTGCTCCGCTACCAGGCGCCCCCGACCGTGCGCATCCGCAAGCGCGTGATGGCGCCCTCGGCCGCCCGCGCCGCGCCCGACTCTCTCCGCCAGGTACTGCTCAACCTGGGACTCAACGCGATCGAGGCGATGGAACCGGAGGGTGGCGTGCTGACCTTCATGGTGCAGCCGAACGGGGGCGCGACGGTGCTTTCGGTGCTCGACGACGGCCCTGGCTTCCCCGCTGCCGTGCTCACGAACCGGGCCGAGCCGTTCGTCAGCGATAAGGAGGGCGGCGCCGGCATCGGGCTTCGCGTGGTGCGGCGCCTCGTCACCGAGATGGGAGGCGAGGTGACCTTCTCGAACCGACCCGAGGGAGGCGCGCGTGTTGACCTGGCGCTCCCGTTGAGCGAGGCAATCGCGTGAAATCAGGCACCCTGCTGGTGATCGAGGACGAGCCGGTGCTCGCTGGCGAGATGCTGCGGCACTTCAAGCGCACTGGCTGGGAGACCGTGCACGCCCCTGACCTGGACAGCGCCCGGGCGATCCTGTTCTCGGGCAGCGTCGAGCCCCTGGTCGTGCTCTGCGACCTCAACCTCCCAGATGGAAACGGACTCGATCTGCTCGAGGAGGTCCGCGGCAAGGGAGCCCCTGACGCCGAGTGGATCTTCCTGTCCGGCCTCGGCACCATCCCGGACTCGGTGCGCGCGCTCCGGCTCGGCGCGTTCGACTTCCTCGAGAAGCCCTGCCCGCTCGACCGGCTCGACCTCGCGCTGGGCGGCGCGGCGCGGAGCGCGGCCGCCCACCGCCGGCTCTCCGATCAGGCGACCGCTCGGAACCGCCAGTACAGCGCCGATGCGTTCCTGGGCACGAGCCCGCCGGCCCGCCAGACGCGCGGGCTGCTGGAGCGGCTCTCGGCCGTACCCGTCCAGACGCTGCTCATCGGCGGCGAGACCGGCACCGGCAAGGGGTTGGTGGCGCGCATCCTCCACCACTCCGGAGTGCGCGCCGCGGGCCCGCTGGTGGAGGTGAACTGCGCCGCCCTGCCCGCCAACCTTCTCGAGTCCGAGTTGTTCGGACACGAGGCCGGCGCGTTCACCGGAGCGCGCGCGCGCCATCGTGGGCTGATGGAGCAGGCGCACGGCGGCACCCTGCTGCTCGACGAGGTCGGCGAGATGGACCTCCGTCTGCAGGCGAAGCTCCTCAAGGCCGTCGAGGACCGCCGGTTCCGGCGGGTCGGCGGGGAGCGCGAGATCGAGGTGGACCTCCAGGTGTTCGCGGCCTCGAACCGCGACCTGCGCGTCGGCGTGCGCGAGGGCCGCTTCCGCGAGGACCTCTACCACCGCTTGAGCGTGCTCAGCCTGGACCTCCCGCCGCTGCGCGATCGGCCCGAGGATCTCGAGGCGCTCACCTGGGCGGCCGTCGCCGAGTTCAACGCACGCACGGGCAAGGACGTTTCGATCGTCCCGGGCTCCGTCTGGGCGCGGCTGCGCGCGTACCCGTGGCCTGGGAACGTGCGCGAGCTCAGGAACGTGATCGAGCGTTGCGTCCTCCTGTCCACGACCGAGATCCTTCCCGATCGCTGGCTCGGGCTTCCCGCGGACGTCGAGCCGCCCTTGGTGGGCCAGGCCGGCGTGCTGCCGATCGCGGTGGACGGCCGACAGAGCCTCGACCAGATCGAGGCCCGGGTGATCGAAGAGGCGATGCGGAGATCGGGG
>CAMCNM010000118.1 GCA_945876015.1 Gemmatimonas phototrophica | reverse complement strand
CGGCCCACGCGCGGCGAGTCCAGCTTCTCGGTCGGATCGGCGGTGACCACACCCTCGCCCAGCAGGAACGCCCAGTACGTGCGGAGCGAGGACTGGGCGCGCCGGATCGATGTGGCGGCCAGGCCACGATCCTTCATGTGGAAGACGTACTCGCGCAGCTCCCCATAGCCGACCGCCTCCGGCCCGACATAGCCCCGACCGGTCAGGAACACGGCCAAGCCCTCGAGATCCCGGACGTACGCGGCCACGGTGCGCTCCGACAGCCCGCGCTCGAAGGCGAGGAAGTCCGCGAACTGCTCCAGCCGGAAGGCCACCGCGCTCGCCCCGCTCATCGTCCCGGCGTCATCCGTGGCGACGCGTGCGCCACCACCACGCTCCGGCGGCGCCGCATACGACCAGCGCGACCAGGAGCAGCGCGAGGTTCGCCTGATCGACCCAGCGCTTGATCTCGTCGAGATGATCGCCGGCGGTGTGCCCGAGCCACACGAGCGCTCCGTACCAGATGGCCGAGGCGACCGCCAGCGGCGGAGCCACCTTCCACCAGCTCATCCCGGTGACGCCCGCGGACACGGGCACGACCGCGCGGAGTCCGGGCAGGAAGCGGGCGAAGAAGACCGCCACCACGCTCCAGCGCTGATAGAAGCGCGCCATGCGCTCCATCTGGTGGGGATTCAACGCGTGGCGCCCCCAGCCGCGCTGGAAGAACGAGGGACCGTGCGTGGCGCCCACCCAGAACATCACGAGGGCCGAAGCGACGTTCGCGCCCCACGCGACCAGGAAGACGAGCGGCGCCGAGATCATCCCTTGCGCGGAGAGGAATCCCCCGAGAAGGACGAAGGTGTCGGCGGGGATCGGGGGAACGACGTTCTCGAGCGCGGAGCCGGCTCCGAGAGCGAGATAGATCAGGAACGGGGGGAGCCGCTCGAAGAAGGCGAGGACCGCTTCCACCTTAGCGGGTCACTAGGGCGCCAGCGCGCCCCCGCCCGAGCCGCTGACCCCGGTGGGCTCTCGAATCGCATCGACCAGGGCCACGGCGTGCACGGCCAGGCCCTCCTTCGCCCCGATCCATCCCATCCCTTCGTTCGTCTTCCCCTTCACGGAGACGAAGTCGGGACCGATCGAGAGGAGATCGCCGAGCCGCTGCCGCATCGCCGCGACGTGCGGGCCGATCTTGGGGGTCTCGCAGATGACCGTGACGTCCACGTTCACGATCTGGTAGTTCCGCCCCTCGAGCAGACCGACCGCGCGACGCAGAAGATCCATCGAGTCGGCGTTCTTCCAGCGCTCGTCGCCGGGCGGGAAGTGCGACCCGACGTCGCCGGCTCCGACCGCGCCCAGCAGGGCGTCGATCAGGGCGTGCGCGACCGCGTCTCCATCCGAGTGCCCGGCGAGCCCGGGGTGGTCGGGGATCGTCACTCCGCCCAGGACGAGGCGGCGGCCCTGCTCGAAACGGTGTGAGTCGTACCCTATGCCGACGCGCATGGGGCGGCCTGAATCAGGCGCCGTCCCACCGGCGGATGGCGAGGCATACGTTGTGGCCGCCGAACCCGAACGAGTTCGACAGGGCGAAGCGAACCTGGCGCTCCCGCATCCCGTCGTGCGCGTAGTCCAGATCGCACGTCGGATCGGGGTCGGTGAAGTTGATGGTCGGGGGAATCTTCCCCGTCCGGCAGACGAGCGTGGTGATCACGCTCTCCACTCCGCCCGCGGCGCCGAGCAGGTGGCCGGTCATCGACTTGGTCGAGCCGACCACGCACTTGTAGGCCGCCTCGCCCAGAACGGCCTTGATCGCCGCGGTCTCGTTGGTGTCGTTCATCGGCGTGGATGTGCCGTGCGCGTTGACGTAGTCCACCTCGTCGGGCGTTGCCCCCGCGTCGGCGAGCGCGAGACGCATGGCGTGCTGCGCGCCGGCGCCTTCGGGGGCGGGAGACGTGATGTGGTACGCGTCGCCCGAGAGCCCGTAGCCGACGATCTCGCCCAGGATGGTCGCGCCGCGCGCCTGGGCGTGCTCGAGGCTCTCCATGACGACGCCGCCGCCACCCTCCCCGATCAGGAAGCCGTCCCGCCCGGCGTCGAACGGCCTGCTGGCGTGCGCGGGGTCGTCGTTGCGCGTGGTCATCGCCTTCATCGAAGCGAAGCCGGCCACGGTCAGGGGCGTGATGGTCGCCTCGGAGCCGCCCGCGATCATCACGTCCGCGTCACCGCGCTGGATGTAGCGGAGCGCGTTGCCGATCGCGTGGGCGCTCGAGGCGCACGCCGAGACCGTGGCGTAGTTGGGACCCTGGGCGCCGTGGCGGATCGAGATGAGACCCGCGCAGATGTCCGGGATGAACATCGGGATGAAGAATGGGCTCACGCGCTTGGGCCCCTTCGCCGCGAGGATCCGCGCGTTCTCCTCGAGCGTCGATATCCCGCCGATCCCGCTCCCCCAGACCACGCCGAACCGCTCCGGGCGAACATCCCCTGGACCAACCAAGCCGGCTTCCTTCATCGCCTGGTCCGCGGCCGCGATCCCGAATTGCGAGTAGCGGTCGAAGCGCCGCGCTTCCTTGGAGTCGAGGAAGGTGCTGGGGTCCCACCCCTTCACCTCGGCGGCGATGCGGGTGGGAAAGTCGGGCGTGGCCTCGAACAAAGAGATCGTGGCGCCGCCGCTCTTGCCCGCGAGGAGCGCCTGCCACGTGGAGGGCACGTCTTGGCCGACGGGCGTGACCACGCCCGTCCCCGTCACGACGACGCGGCGCTCATCGCGGCGCTTACCCGTCATCCGATCGCCCCCGTCCCGCTCGGCCTCAGCCCGCGGTGCTGTGCTTCTTGAGGTAGGTGACGGCGTCACCGACGGTCCGCATCTGCTCGGCGTCCTCGTCGGGGATGTCGATGCCGAACTCCTCCTCGAAGGCCATCACCAACTCGACAGTGTCGAGAGAATCGGCGCCCAGGTCTTCGACGAAGGAGGCGTCGTCGGTGACCTTCTCCGGCTCAACACCCAGCTCGTTGATGATGATTTCCTTAACCCGGGCTTCGGTCGCTTCCGCCATTGTATTCCCTTTTTCCTTGGTTCGGTCTGTCGAAAGTTCTTTAGAGGGCGCCGGCACCACTACATCACCATCCCGCCGTCCACCGTGATTATCTGCCCGGTAATGTATCGTGCCCACGGTCCGGCCAGGAAGCGCGCTACCCCGGCCACGTCTTCGGGCTCCCCCAGCCGTCCCAAGGGGATCCGGGCGGTGAGCCCCTCGACCACCCCCGCCCCCAGGGCGCCGGTCATGTCGGTATGGATGAACCCGGGAGCGATCGCGTTGCACCGGATGTTCCGCGAGGCGAGCTCGCGGGCGACGCTCTTGGTGAAGCCGATGAGCCCCGCCTTGGACGCGGCGTAGTTCGCCTGGCCCGCGTTGCCCATCAGACCAATCACGGACGTAACGTTCAGAATCACCCCGTCCTTCCGCTTCATCATTCCGCGCGAGACGGACCGGGTCATGTTGAAGGCCCCCTTGAGGTTGACCCTCATGACCTCGTCCCAGTCCTCCTCCTTCATGCGCATCAGGAGGCCGTCCCGGGTGATCCCCGCGTTGTTGACGAGGATCGAGACCTCCCCGACGCCGTTCTCCACGGCCTTGAGGGCCTCCGCGGCTGGCACGGAGTCCGCGACGTCACACGCGAACCCGCGGTGGCCCTGACCCGGGAGCCCGGCTGCGGCCTGCTCGGCCCGGGCGCCGTCCCGGGCCACGACCGCGACCCGTGCGCCCCCCGCCGCCAGTGCGGCCGCGATCGCGCGACCGATGCCGCGCGAGCCGCCGGTGACGAGCGCCACCTGCCCCTCCAGCTCGCGCGTGGCCGGGCCTGCGCTCGGAGAATCGGGGGAGGTCATGGCCTGCTCTGCCTTGAGGAGGAGGGGCCGGCGCTCAGGCCGGCGAACCGGTCCAAGTTGCCGCGTCCGCGGGAGTACCCACCGACGAGCATGGAGCGCCCTTCGCGTTGCGCTTGTTCAGACCGCACAGAACGCTGCCGGGTCCAAGCTCCAGGAAGCGATCCGCGCCCGCCCGCACCATCGTCTCGATCGACGCGGACCAGAGGACCGGAGCGGTGAGCTGCCGGACCAGTAGATTCCGCGCCTGAGACCCCGAGCGCACCGGCTCGGCCGTTACGTTGCACACCACCGGGAACACGGGGTCGGAGAAGCTCACGCCCTCGAGAAGGGCCCGCAATCCCTCCTCCGCGGGTGCCATCAGGGGGGAATGGAACGCGCCCGAGACCTTCAGCTCGATCACGCGCTTCGCCCCGGCTTCCTTCGCCTTCGCCATCCCTTCTTCGATCCCGGCGCGATCGCCGCTGATCACGATCTGGCCCTCGGAGTTGTAGTTGGCCGGGACGCAGATTCCCGAGGTGACCGCGGCGCACGCGGCGCGAGTGGCTTCGTCGGAGAGCCCGAGCACCGCCGCCATCGTGCCCGCCCGGCTCGCTCCAGCGTCGAACATCAGCTCACCCCTGCGGCGCACCGCCCGGAGCGCGTCGGGGAACGAAAGCGTGCCCGCCGCGACGTGCGCACTGAATTCACCGAGGGAGTGCCCCGCGGCGAAGGCCGCGTCACCCAGCCGATCCTTCAGGACCGCGTGGGCAGCCATCGAATGCACGAGCATCGCCGGCTGGGCGTTCCGCGTGAGCGTCAGCTCGTCTTCCGGGCCTTCCCACATCAGCCGGGTCAGACTGGTCCCGAGCACCTCGTCGGCCTGCTCGAACACCTGACGGGCGGCGGGGAGGACCTGGGCCAGCTCGCGGCCCATGCCGACGTGCTGGGAGCCCTGACCGGGGAAGAGGAGAGCGAGGCTCAACGGAGGCCTACCAGCGGACTACCATCGCGCCCCAAGTCAGGCCGGCGCCGAACGCGACCGTGAGCATGTTCATCCCCTCCTTCAACCGGCCCTGCTCGATCGCCTCGTCGAGCGCCACCGGGATCGTGGCGGAGCTCATGTTGCCGTAGCGGTTCACGTTCACGAACACCTTCTCCATCGGGATCCCCGCGAGCTTGGCGGTCGCTTCGATGATGCGGATGTTGGCCTGGTGCGGGACCATCAGCCCCACGTCCTCCTTGCGGAGACCCGCCTGGACGAGAGCGCAGTCGGCCGCCTCCGCCATGGAGCGGACGGCGCTCTTGAAGACTTCCCTTCCCGCCATCCGGACGAGGTGGTCGCCGCGCTCGAGTACGCCCGAGTCCATCGGGATGCGGACGCCGCCGGCGGGCCGGTAGAGCAGGTCGCCGAGCTTTCCGTCCGACCTGTGATAGCTCGAGAGGATGCCCCGCTCGCCCTTGGAGCGGCGAACCACGACCGCTCCGGCGCCATCCCCGAAGAGCACGCACGTCGAGCGATCCTTCCAGTCCACGATCGAACTCATCTTTTCCGTCGCGACCACGAGCGCGATCTCCGCCCGCCCGGCCATCAGGTATCCCTCCGCCATCGACAGCGCGTACAGCCAGCCGGTGCAGGCGGCGCAGATGTCGAACGCCATGGCGTTGTCGGTCCCGAGGAGCGCCTGCATATCGCACGCGGTCGAGGGCAGCCACCGGTCGGGCGTGGCGGTCGAGACCACGATCACGTCCACCTCGCCGGGCTCGACCCCGGCCTTCTCCATCGCGATCCGCGCCGCGCGCGCGCCCATCTCGGCGGCGCCCATGTCGTCCCCGGCGATGCGCCGCTCGCGAATCCCGGTGCGCTCGACGATCCAGGCGTCGTTGGTATCGACCAACTTCATGAGGTCGGCGTTGGTCATCACCCGCTCGGGGAGATAACGGCCGGTGGACACGATCTCGACGGTCGGTGCGCGCTTCTTCAGACCGGCTCCTTGGCGAGATCGCGCGCGATGTGCTCGACCATCGAGCTTCGCACCGATTGGGCAGCCACGCGGATCGCGTTGCGGATGGCCTTGGGCGACGACCCGCCGTGGCAGATGATGCTGACCCCGTTCACTCCGAGCAGGGGGGCCCCGCCGTACTCGGAGTAGTCCAGCACGCGCAGCGCGTCGCTCAGATCGGTCTCGGCGCCCGCGCGCTGCAGCTCCTGGCGCAGGTAGCGCACGATGAACTGCGCCACCGACTCGTAGAACTTGAGCAGCACGTTCCCCACGAAGCCGTCGCATACCAGCACGTCGCACGTCCCGCGGATGATCTCGCGCCCCTCGATGTTGCCGACGAAGTGGATCCCGGGATCCTTGGATAAGAGCTGGTGGGTCTCTATCGAGAGATCGTCCCCCTTCTCGGGCTCCTCGCCGATGTTCAGGAGGCCGATGCGGGGACGCTCCCTCCCCATCAGGTCCTGCGCGTAGATGTGTCCGAGGTGCGCGAACTGC
>CAMCNM010000117.1 GCA_945876015.1 Gemmatimonas phototrophica | reverse complement strand
CACGAGGACCAGTTCTGGCGCGACTACTTCGTGACCGTGATTCGCCGCGCCGGCGTACCGGAGGCGCAGGTCGATCTCGCCAGCGAGACGCTGCGTCGCCAGCACCACGAAGACCATCTCTGGACCTGGATCCAGGAGGGCGCCGCCGAAGCGCTCGTGCGCATCCGCGAGATGGGCTATCGGCTGGGAATCGTTTCCAACGCGGACGGACGTGTGGAGGCGCTGCTCCAGCGTCTCGGCCTGGCCGAGCTGGTCGAGTTCGTGATCGACTCCCACGCCGTGGGCGTTTCGAAGCCCGACCCACGGATCTTCCGGATGGGCGCCGATCGTCTCGGTCTCCCTCCGGAGGAGTGCCTCTACGTGGGCGATCTCTACGCGATCGACGTGATCGGCGCGCGGGGGGCCGGGCTCCAGCCCCTGCTGCTCGACCCCTTCGATCGGCTCGGACACTGGGAGGATGTGGACCGGATCGCCTCGGTGGCAGAACTCCCCGCATGGCTCACGACTCGCATGGGCGGTGGGCCCGAGGGTCGGGATGACGGCGGGACAGGGCCGGAATAGGTTACCCAGATGACTGAGCACAGCAGGATCCGCGTTCTGGTGGCGAAGCCGGGCCTCGACGGGCACGACCGGGGCGCCAAGGTGATCGCCGCGGCGTTCCGTGACGCGGGCTTCGAGGTGATCTACACGGGCCTGCACCAGACGCCCGAGATGATCGTCGCGGCCGCCGTCCAGGAGGACGTGGACGTGGTCGCGATGTCGGTCCTCTCCGGTGCCCACATGACGCTCTTCCCACGCGTGAAGGCGCTGCTCGATGCCGAGGGCGCCGACCACATCCTTCTCACCGGCGGGGGGATCATTCCGGAGGAGGACGTTGCGGCGCTCCAGGCGCGTGGGGTCGGCCGGCTGTTCGGGCCCGGCACGTCCACCGCCGAAGCGGTCGAGTACATCCGGGCATGGTTCGAGGAGCACCGAAAGGCCGAGGCATGACGTCGGAACCGGGCGCACGCATGCGGGGCCTCGCCTCCGAGCTGGTCGTGCTGCGCGACCGCATCCAGCTCGGAGGCGGCGCGGACAAGGCCGAAAAGCAGCACGCCCAGGGCAAGCTCACCGCGCGCGAGCGGGTCGCCGGGCTGCTGGACCCCGACGGGCCCTGGGTCGAGATCGGCCAGTTGGTCGCCCACGACCGCTACGAGGGGCAAGCGCCGGGTGCCGGGGTGGTGACCGGGGTGGGCCGCATCCACGGGAGGGAAATCGTGGTGGTGGCAAACGACGCCACGGTGAAGGCCGGATCCTGGTGGCCCGAGACGATCACCAAGATGCTCCGCGCCCAGGAGATCGCGATGCGCTGCCGCGTGCCGATCCTCTACCTGGTTGACTCCGCCGGGGTGAACCTCCCCTACCAGGAGGGCGTCTTCCCCGGGCAGTACGGAGCGGCCCGCCTCTTCTACTACAACTCGATCATGCGCCGGCACCTGCGCGTGCCCCAGCTTGCCGCTGTGATGGGGCAGTGCATCGCGGGCGGCGCGTACCTGCCGGCACTCTCCGAAGTGATCGTGATGGTGGAGGGCACGAGCTTCATGGGGCTGGGCGGCCCGAACCTGGTCAAGGGAGCCACGGGCAGGACCGTGGAGGCGGAGTCGCTGGGTGGGGCGAAGGTGCACACCGAGGTCTCGGGCGTCGCGCACTACAAGGTCCCCAACGACCACGCGTGCCTGCTCAAGCTGCGCGCTCTCGTGCACGATCTACCCCCCGCTCCACCCCTCAACGTCCACTCTAGCGGCAAGGCACCAAAGCGCGATCCAGTAGAGCTTTACGACCTCGTACCGGAAAATCATTGGCAGCCCTACGATACGCTCGCCCTGCTCGAAACCCTGCTCGACGAAGGCGTGCTGGAGCAGTTCCAGGAGGGGCACGCGGCCGAGATGATCTGCGGCACGGGGCGGGTGGACGGAGTGCCGGTCGGGGTCATCGCCAACCGCCGGGGGATCGTAAAGGATCAGCGCTCCGGTCCCCCCCGGTTCGGCGGGATCGTCTATACCGAGAGAGCGCGCAAAGTGGCGTTCTTCATCGAGACGATGAACCGGCACCGGACCCCGCTCCTGTTCGTCCAGGACGTGAGCGGCTTCATGGTGGGCCCGGAGGCCGAGCATTCGGGGATCATCCGGGCGGGCGCCGAGTGGGTCGAGGCGATGGCCACGGCCAGCGTGCCCAAGGTCGTCCTGACCGTGAATCACGCGTCCGGGGCCGGCTACTACGCGATGGCGGGGCAGGGCTTCGATCCCGACTTCATCCTTTCTCTCCCGACCGGCCGCATGGGCGTCATGGAAGGCGAGAGCGCGGTCGGCGCCCTGTTCGGCGGCCAGCTCGATCGGCTCAAGGCCGAGGGCAAGGTCCCCGACGCGGAGCTGCATGCGCGCATGGACGAGGTCCGCGCCGAGTACGAGCGGAACCTGGACGCGCGCTCCGCGGCGGCGCGCGGGTTCGTGGACGAGATCCTGCTCCCCGAGGAGGTCCGGCCCGCGCTCGGTCTCCTGCTCCGTACCGCGCTCCACAATCCGGGGCCCCATCTGGGCCCCTTCCAGCTCGGATGACGTCCGGTCGGCGCGTCCTGCGCGTTGCGTCCGGACAGGGCTTCTGGGGCGACGACCTCGAGGCCCCGGTACGCCAGGTCGAGGGTGGGCCGATCGACTACCTGATGCTGGACTATCTGGCCGAAGTGACGATGTCGATCATGCGGAAGCAGCAGGGGCGCGATCCCGAGGCCGGCTACGCCCGGGACTTCGTCGCCCTCATGGAGCGCATCTTCCCGGCCTGCGTGACGAAGGGCATCCGGGTCGTGACCAACGCGGGGGGCGTGAACCCGCGCGGGTGCGCGCAGGCGCTGATCGGGGCGGCGCGTCGCGCGGGGGTGGCCGCGCGCGTTGCGCTCGTGACCGGGGACGACCTCATGGACCGCCTCGACGCGCTCCTCGCGGCCGGCCACCCGCTCGCCAACATGGAGACGGGCGCCGGGCTCGAGACCATCCGCGACCGCGTCCGGAGCGCGAACGCCTACCTCGGCGCCCGACCCATCGTGGAGGCGCTCTCCCACCAACCCCACGTGGTCGTGACCGGCCGCGCGAGCGACGCCGCGCTGACCTACGCTCCCATGATCCACGAGTTCGGGTGGAAGTGGGACGACCACGACCGGATCTCCTCCGGCGTGGTGGCGGGCCACATCAACGAGTGCGGCGCCCAGTCCACGGGCGGAAACTCGATGCCGGAATGGTGGACCGTGCCCGACCTCGCCACGGTGGGCTTTCCGATCATCGAGGCCGAGCCGAGCGGAGAGTTCGTGGTGACCAAGCACCCCGGAAGCGGCGGACGCGTGGATCGGCGCACGGTCACCGAGCAGCTCGTCTACGAGATCGGCGATCCGAAGCGCTACATCACGCCCGACGCGGTAGCCGACTTCACGACGATCGGCCTGGAGGAGATCGGACCGGACCGGGTGCGTGTGCGCGGCGTGAAGGGCACCCCGCCGCCGGACCATCTCAAGGTGAGCGTCGCCTACCAGAACGGATGGAAGGCCGTCGGCACGCTGACCTACACCTGGCCGGACGCGGCCGAGAAGGCGCGCGCTGCGGCGCGCGTGCTACGCGAGCGCCTCGACCGGCTCGGCCTCCGCTTCGAGGCCGTGCGCACCGAGCTGGTCGGCTGGGACTCCACCCACGGCCACCTCGTGGGCGAGCCCCCCGCCGACCTGCCCGAAGTGCAGCTCCGCGTCGGTGTGCGGAGCCAGGACCAGGCGCCCGTCGAGCGCTTCACGCGGGAGATGGTCCCGCTCGTCCTGACCGGACCGCCCTCCGCAACCGGCTACGCCGGCGCGCGCGCCCGCGTCCAGGAGATCATGGCCTACTGGCCCGCACTGATCCCGCGGGACCTGGTCGAGTCCGCGCTCCGGGTCGAAGTGATCACCGCCTGATGGCACGCCTCCGCCTCGTGCACCTGGCCCACGCTCGCTCGGGCGACAAGGGCGACACCGCGAACGTCGGCCTGATCGCGTACGACCCCGCGCACTATGGGATTCTGCGGGAGCACGTCACGGCCGCGCGCGTGAAAGCCCACTTCGGCGGTATCGTGAGGGGAAACGTCGAGCGCTTCGAGCTCCCCAACCTCCACGCGCTCAACTTCCTGCTCCACGGCGCCCTCGACGGAGGAGGCACGGTCTCGCTCATGAGCGACGCGCAGGGAAAGGTGATGAGCACCGCGCTGCTGCGGATGGAGATCGACGTGCCCGACGACGTCGCGCGGGCTGCGCAGGGAATGGGGCTCGCGCCCAGGGGGACGGCATGACCGGCCGCGCGCCGCTCAAGGAGTCGCTGTCCGGCGGCATCGCCACGCTCACCCTGGACCGCCCCGAGAAGCGGAACGCGCTCAACGCCGCCCTGATTGAAGCGCTGACCCGGGCGCTCGAGCGGACGGCGGAGGACCCATCCGTGCGCGTGGTGGCAATCCGGGGCGCCGGCTCCGACTTCTGCTCGGGCGCCGACCTCGAGGAGCTCGAGCGCATGAGCGCCCTGAGCGAGGAGGAGAACCTGGCGGACGCGCGCCGGCTGGGCCGTCTCTTCATCTCGCTCCGCCGTCACCCGCGGCCGGTCGTGGCGGTCGTGCGTGGTCGCGCGCTCGCGGGAGGCGCGGGGCTCGCGACCGCCTGCGATCTCGCGCTCGCGCACGAGGATGCGCAGCTCGGCTATCCGGAGGTTCAGCTCGGCTTCGTCCCCGCGATGGCCATGACGATCCTGCGCCGGAAGGTGCCCGAGGCCGTCGCGTTCGAGCTCGCGGTGCGCGGCGAGCGCATCGGTGCGGCGGAGGGCGAACGGCTCGGGCTGTTCAGCCGCGTGCTCGGCGACGCCGAGTTCGACGCCGAGGCCAACAGCTACCTGGCGGAGCTCGCGTCCCGCCCGCCCTCGGCGGTCGCGATCTGCAAGCGGCTCCTATACGAGCTCGACGACCTCGGCTTCGAGGACGGGATCGAGGGCGGGGTGCGCGCGAACGTCCAGGCGAGGATGTCCGAGGAATGCCGCGATGGGGTGAAGCGGTTTCTCGAGCGATCGAGGAAGCGGCCGTGAGCGCGCCCCATCTCGAATGGCGCATCCGCATCTTCGGGGCGGGGGCGATCCTCGGCCTGGTCGGGATGTGGGCGGGTGCGCCGTGGCTGGTGAACGTCGCGATCGGGGTGCTCGGGATCGGGGTGGTGTTCCGCCTCCTGAGCCGCCGGTCCCATCCTCCCGCCGAGGATGACGAGGCCCCGACTGCGTAACAAAGGTGCTCAGGGCGTTTCCCGCGAAGGAATTTGCCTACAAGCCGCACTTGGTGAATGGCCCGCAAGGGTCCAAGTCGTGCCGCTCACCAGCAACGGCGAACGCCTGTATCCGAGCGAGGCCTACGTCGAACTGAGTGGGGAGCAGCGGAAGGCGGGAATGCTCTCTACTTCTGATATGGTGGCGGTGGACCGAGCGATGCGCATCCAGCTCGGCCTCTAGTCGAGGGTAGCCGCCAGCCATCGCGTTCACGGCGCGGCCCGCTATCGTGCCGCCCGCGATCACGCGGCAACATGCGTCGATGGATCCCGTCGCGACCCTGCGCGCACGCTTCGGCTATCCCGGCTACCGCCCGGGCCAGGAGGAGCTGGTGCGCGCAGTGCTCTCGGGACGGGACGCCCTCGGCATCCTGCCCACCGGGGGTGGGAAGAGCGTCTGCTATCAGGTGCCGGCGTTGCTGCTCCCCGGCATGACTCTGGTCGTGAGCCCGCTGGTCTCGCTCATGGCCGATCAGGTGGACCGTGCCCGCCGCGCTGGGCTCACCGCGGATCGCCTGACCGCGGACCGCACGCCGGCGGATCGTGAGCAGGTTCTCGCGCTGGCGCGGGCCGGGCAGCTCAAGCTCCTGCTGGTGTCACCCGAGCGGCTCGCGACCGCGCGTTTTCGCGCCCTCCTTCCCGAGCTCACGGTGTCGCTCCTCGCGGTGGACGAAGCGCACTGCATCAGCGAGTGGGGCCACGATGTTCGCCCGTCGTACCTCGACCTCGGAGCGGCGCGCGCCATCGTGCACTGTCCGGTCCTCGCGCTCACCGCGACCGCGACGCCGCGCGTGCGCGCCGAGATCGCGCGCGTGCTCGAGCTGCGCGATCCGGTGCGTGTGGTCGGGAGCTTCGATCGCCCCAACCTCTCCTGGCACGTCGTTCCGGCGCGTGGGCTCGCAGCGAAGCGAGCAGCGCTGCGCGGCGTTCTCCGCGGAGCCAACGGGAGGGGCACGGCGCTCGTGTACGCCGGTACGCGCCGCACCGTCGAAGCCGTGCG
>CAMCNM010000116.1 GCA_945876015.1 Gemmatimonas phototrophica | reverse complement strand
CCGACTGGGCCGCGTCCACCAGCACGAGCGCGCCGGCGTCGTGCGCCGCCGCCGCGAGCGCACGGAGCGGCAGCGTCGTCCCCAGCACGTTGGAAACGGCATTCACGACGAGCAGGCGGGCTCCGACGAGCAGCCGGCGGGCCTCGTCCAGATTCACCGAGCCGTCGGGCGATCCCGAGAGCATGCGCACCTCGACCGCGCGCTCCTGCGCGAGGCGATGCGCGGGCCGCAGAACGGAGTTGTGATCGTACTGGCTCACGACCACCGCGTCGCCGCGCTCGAGGGTTCCCCACAGCGCGGTGTTGAGCGCGTGGGTCGCGTTGAACGTGAAGGCGATCCGGCCGGGATCCCCCGGAAGCTCGAGGAGCTTGGCCAGCGCCCGCCGGCAGCGGAAGGCCACCCGGCCCGCGTCGATCGCGGCGGAGTAGCCCCCCCGCCCAGCGCTGCCGCCGGACGTGTTCAGGAAGTCCGCCACCGCCGCCGCCACTGCGGGCGGACGCAGGGCGGACGTGGCGGCGAAGTCGAGGTAGTGGCGCATCCGGAACCCCTGCACAGACACCTGAGGAAAGCTACCCGTACGGCGTCTACCCCAACAAGGAATCTTTTGGCGGTCGCCCCTGCTAGAACCCTGTCCCGGCCCGCAGAGAGATCGACAGGGCGCGGCCCGCCGCGGGGAAGTTCACGATCTCCTGATAGTCCTCGTCGAAGACGTTCTCCACGCGGGCCCGCAGGGAGAGGTCCCTCGTTCCTCGCTCGAAGAGACGAACCTCGCTGAAGAGGTCGAGCACGGAATAGCCAGGAAGGTCCACCCGCGCGCCGTTGAAGTCGTCGAGGAAGTCGAGGTCGGGCCTCTCGCTCACCACCGCCAGCGCGCCGCCGGCTTTCACGCGTCGTCCGAGCGGGATCGATCCCACCACGTTCACCCGATCGGGAGCGCGCCGGATCAGCGGCTCCCCCTCCTGGAACAGCGCGTCCGTGCCGAGCCCGGCGTCGAGCACCTCGGTGCTCAGGTGCACCCAGCTGGCGCTCAACGCGCCACCGTTCCGCGCGGCGAGCCGCGCCTCCATCTCGAGACCGCGCGACGACGCTTCCCCGACGTTCACGTAGCTCGGCTGATTCGGCGCGGGATTCCCGTCGTACTGGATCAGGTTGCGGAAGCGCTGGTCGAACCACGTCCCCTCGAGCTGGACGCGACCGTCCAGGAAATCCTGCTCGAGGCCGACCTCCCAGCTGCGCGACCGCTCGGGCTCGAGAGCCGCGTTCCCCACCGTGAAGCCCTCGGCGTAGTTCTCGAAGAACGTCGGCTCCTTGAACGCCGTCCCCGCCGAAGCTCGCAGCGTGGTCTGCTCGGCTACGCGGGCGCTCGCGCCGGCACGCCAGGTGAAGAACGAGCCGAACCGGTCGTTGCTCTCGGTGCGCGCGCCCGCAGTCGCCGTCAGCCGGGAGGTGGGCGCGGCCACGAGCTGCGCGTAGACGGCGCGATTGGACCGCTCGTTCGCCGCAGCCGACTGATACGCGCCGTACTCGCTCCGGCTGTCGAAGTCGTCGGTTCCCTTCTGCTTCTCCACCTCCACGCCCAGCGTCGCGATGGTGGAGCCGCCCAGGTGGGCGTTTCCCCACAGGTTGGCCTTCCGACGATCGACGGTGATGGCGTTCTCGAACGCGTAGAAGCCGAGCGTGTCGGCGGCGCTGTCCGGATCGTCTGCCGTGAGGTAGTCCCCGTCGTGATACGCCAGAGCGGCGCGCGCCTCGAAGCGCGGCGACAGGAAGTGTCCGGCCTCGAGACCGAGCGCGAGCGATTCGCTCGACCGGTAGACGTTCCGGTCGTCGAGCCGCCCCGCCCCGTCGGTCGGATAGTGATAGAGGCCGTCCGTGTGGAGTGCGGTGAACGCCGCGCTGGATTCCTCGGTACCGACGCCCACCCGTCCGCTGAGCGAGCGATTCCGGTACCTGTTGTTGAACGCGTACTCGCCGTCGGTCGAGAAGTCCGAAGCGCTCAACGAGTACTGGAGCAGCCCGGTCCCGCCGCTGAGCGCCGCGTTCCACGCGCGCGTGGTGTACGTGCCCAGATCCGCTCCCGCAGGACAGGCCGTGGCCGGGTAGCCGGGACAGAGGGTCGCGTCGCCGTTGCGGCGGGGCCCGACGCCCAGGTCCGTGCCCACTTCGACCCGGGTGCCGCGCGCGGCCCGCGTCGTGAGGATCTGGATCACGCCGGTCACCGCGTCCGAGCCGTAGAGGACGCTCACCGGGCCGCGCACGATCTCGATGCGGTCGATGTTGTCGGTCGTGAGCTGCCCCAGATCGACGGCGCCGCCCGGATCGTTCAGCACGACCCCGTCCACCAACACCTGCACGTAGTCGCCCTCGCCGCCCCGGAGGAAAGCGGTGGTGAGGCCGCCGTAGGATCCGCTCCGCACGACGCTCGCGCCCGGTACCGGGCGCAGCGCGTCGGCGACGAAGTGGATGCCCTGCGCGCGGAGATCCTCGCCGCGCAGCACGGTGACCGCGGCCGGGACCGCACGACGGGGAGTCGGCAGGCGCGTGGCGGTCACCACGAACTCATCGACACGGAACGTGTCGGCGGGCTCCTGCGCGGAAACCGCGACCGGTGCGAGCGCGAGGAGCGAAAAGAGAAACAGCAGGATCGAGCGAGTCACGAGACGAACTCCTTCCGAAGAGTGAGCGACGGAAGGCACGACCACGGAGGTTGCCGCCGGCGGGACCCGAAGGTCCACGCCGGTCGCATGAAGGCGCCGGCCGAATGAGCCCGGCGAGCTCGCTGAGGAGCCCTGAAAAAGAAAAGCCCGCACGTCTTCCCCTCGGAACGTGCCACGGTGCGCGGGCGGACAGGTCTCCTGACTCGAGGCGGCCGACCTCACCTTCCCGGAAGCCCGAGGCTTCCAGTGGTGATCGAGGTGGCTGCTACCGGCCTTAGGCCGGGCCTCTTACAGTGGCGGGGCCGCGCCGGATTCTCACCGGCTTCCGAGATGCCTCGCCCGCGTTACTTCAGTTGTGATGATAGCCTAAAGGCGAAGCGCGTGGTCGGTCAAGCGCGCTCCTCGCGCGTGATGAGCACGACCGCGGAGAGGATCACGAACGCCGCGAGCAACGTGCGCCGCGTGAGCGGCTCATCGGCCAGCCACCAGCCGAGCAGCAGCGCGACGACCGGATTGACGTACGCGTACGTCGTGAGCAACGCGGGCGTCGTCGAGCCGAGTAGCCAGATGTACGCGGAGAACGCCACCAGCGAGCCGAGCACGATGAGATAAACCGTCGCGGCGATCGAAGCGGGCGAAGGATGGACGCTGCCGATGCGCGCCAGCTCTCCCGTCAGCGCGGCGGCCAAGAGCAGCCAGAAGCCGCCCTACATCATCTCCATCGCGCTCACCACGATCCTCGCCTTCGGCAGCGCGACGCGCTTGGCCCAGATCGAGCCGGTCGCCCAGCAGACGCCGGCGAGCATGACCGCGAATCCGCCGATCAGACCCATGCTGGTCCCCGAGCCAAACCCGGACGAGCTCGCGAGCAGGCCGACCCCGAGCAACCCCCAGAGCAGCCCGCCGATCAGCAGCACGCCGGGCCGCCGGCCCGCGCCCCAGGTCCAGTCGGCGAGCACCATCCAGATCGGCAGCATGCCGACCAGGAGCGCGACCAGGCCGGACGGCACCCACTGCTCGGCCCACACCACCAGCCCGTTGCCGCCGAGGATGAGGAGCGCGCCGATCCACGACGTGTTGATCCAGTGCTCGCGGGTCGGGGCCTGGGCACCACGCAGAAGGCACCACGCATAGAGCAGGCATCCCGCGGTCAGGAATCGGACGGCCGCCATCGTGAACGGCGGGATCGTCTCGATCGCGATGCGGATCGCGAGGTACGTGGAGCCCCAGATCAGATAGACGGCGGCGAACGCGAGGACGAGCTGCGCCGTGGTCGGACGCGCCGACCGATCCAGGGAGGGTGCCGCCTCTACCGAGCCCGGAGTTGAGAAGGGAGTCGGCTCAGGGCAGCTGGGTGTGGATGCCGCACTCGAGCTTGTCGCTCCCGCGCCAGCGGCCGGAGCGCTCGTGCTCGTCGGCGCCGATCGGCGTGGTGAGCGGCTCATCGCCGACGCTCGCGTAGCCACGGTCGTGCAGCGGGTTGTACGGCAGCTCGTTCTCGAGGATGAAGTCCCAGATCTGCTTCTTGCTCCAGCCCGCGAGCGGGTTGATGCGGACCTTCTCCTTCACCTCGATGACCGGAAGATCGGTCCGCGTGCTCGACTGATCGCGTCTCCGCCCGGTGATCCAGCCGGTGAGCGGCTGGGTTGCGATCTTGAACGCCTCGACCTTGGTGAGCATCTGATAGCGCTCGATGTCCCGCTCCCACAGGCGCTCGCCGTGCTCGGCCTCGAACGTGGTGCGATCCTCGGCCGCCTTGAACACGCGCAGGTCGAGCCTGTACCGCTCGGTCACCATCTGCACGTGCTCGAGGGTCTCGGAGAAGTGGTGCAGCGTATCGATGAAGATGACCGGCGTCTGGGGGGCGATGTCCGCCAGCATATGGATGAGCACCGCCGAACCAGGCCCGAAGGCCGACGACAGGGCGATCTCCCCGTCGGCGAAGTTCTCGGCCGTCCAGCGCAGGATCTCGGGCGCCGATGCGTCGTCGAGGCGGGCCAGCTCCGCCGGGTCGAACTCACGCACGGGGGCGAGCCTGGTGTTCGATTGCATGATCACGACTATGACTCCATGAAAGCTGTTGCGCCATTGTGAGTCCCGCTTCCCTGGCCAGAGGGCAACAAAAAAGGCGACTTCCCGTTCGAGAAGCCGCCGTTTCTTCCGCCCTGGTATGGACTACGCGAAGATGCCGGTTCGGCCACCCGAAGGAGACTTACGACAACACATGGCGGCGATACCGTTGCTCGTCATAGTGGATGGATCCTAGGTCTCATTCGCGGGGAAGTCAAGCGTTCTTTCGGCTTATTGCCGGGTCCCCGCGTCACGGCATCACCGGCTCCCGGAAGCGTCCCCAGTCGATCCCCAGCTTGCGCATCCGGGCCCGCAGGGTGTGCGGGTTGATCCCGAGCAGGCGCCCGGCACCCCGGCTCCCCTCGATCCTACCGCCCGTGGCGAGGAGCGCCGCTTCGATGTGCCCGCGCATCGCCTGGTCCAAGGTCGCGATCGTATTCCAGCAATACGCCCTCTTCAAGCACATGACGGTCGCTGAGAACATTGGATTCGGTCTCAAGGTGAGGAAGACGTCCGCAGAAGAGATCCGTGACCGCGTCTTCGATCTGCTCAAGCTAGTCCATCTGGAGGGGCTGCACGGCCGGTATCCCGGACAGCTTTCCGGTGGGCAGCGCCAGCGGGTCGCGCTCGCCCGCGCGCTCGCGGCGCAGCCCGCGGTTCTGCTGCTCGACGAGCCGTTCGGCGCGCTCGACGCCAAGGTTCGCAAGGAGCTGCGTCAGTGGGTGCGGACGCTGCACGGGGAGATCCACGTCACCAGCATCTTCGTGACGCACGACCAGGAAGAGGCGATGGAGCTGGCCAACCACGTCGTGGTGATGAACAAGGGACGTGTCGAGCAGGTGGGATCGACCGACGATCTGTACGAGCGACCCGCGACGCCGTTCGTGTTCGACTTCCTCGGCGCCACTAACATCCTCCCCGCCGAGGTACGCGGAGGGAGCGTGCTCCTTCCCGGCGTGGACCAGCCGATCGCGGCCGACAGCCCGCATCCGAACGGAGGGGTGGACGTCTACGTGCGCCCGGCGGATCTGCGCTTGGCCGATCCGGGCGTGAGCGGCGTGGATGTGCGCATCGAGACCGTGCAGCGGACCGGGCCGATCGTGCGCGCGACGGCAGCGACGTTCGTCGGCGATGTGCCCCTCGTGATCGAGCTTCCGCACCTGCACCATGACGTGCCCGCGTTCGTGCCCGGAGTGACCCTGCGCCTCCGCCTCATGCAATTCAGCGTCTATCCCCCCGGTGAGCGTACGGCGGCGCCGGGGAAGGTGTCCGCCCCGGTGCTGATCGGGAGGGAGCGAGGGCGGTCGATCTAGCCTGGGAAATGCCCGGAAAAAGAAGCAGCCCGGCGGGGTTCGAAACCCCGCCGGGCTGTTCTCGCTTGCCTTGGGTGCAGCTCAGTCCTAGATGGCCCCGGTCGTGGTGTGCGTGATGACCTTCTTCACCTCGGAGGCGAGACCCTCGTACGAGGTCGGGTCGGTCTCGACGAACGGCGTCGCGTGGTAGGCGACCTTACCGGCCGGATCGATCACGTACAGGAAGCGGGCAGAGCCGGCGGCCTCACGAGTGGCGCCGTACTGCTTCACGACCTTGCCTTCCGGGTCCGCGCCGAACAGGAACTG
>CAMCNM010000115.1 GCA_945876015.1 Gemmatimonas phototrophica | reverse complement strand
TGGGGTTCGTGCGCGACTGGGGGGCGGACGTCGCCCGGAGCGTGGTGGAGGAGCGCGAAAAGGGCGGCCCCTACCGCTCGCTGGTGAACTTCCTGCGCCGGACCCCCGCGGCGCTCAAGCGGCCCGCGATCGAGAACCTGATCTGGGTGGGCGGCTTCGAGTCGCTCGGGCTGTCCCGGCGGGAGCTGCTCTGGCAGGCGGGTCTATGGCTCGGCCCCGAGTCGGATCCGGACCGGACCGGCGGAAGGGACGATCATCCCCAGACCGAGCTGCCGCTCGACGACCCCTACGCGGGGCTGGCCTTCCCCGGCCTGGACGCGCCCGATCGGCTGATCGCCGAATACCGCATGCTCCACTTCGCCGCGTCCCTCCACCCGCTCGCGCTGCTGCGCGATCAGCTCCCCCCGGACACGGTCACCTCGGACCGGTTCCCGGACCTGCCGCAGCACGCCACGGTGCGGGTCGCGGGGCTCGTTACGGCCCGCCAAAGACTTGCCACCGCTAATGGCTATGTCTTTGTTCTGCTTGAGGATGAGTCAGGTCCCATCAACGTGATTGTGAAGCCTCAGATCTACGAGCTGGACCGTTCGACGGTGCGGATGGAGCCGTTCCTCCTGGTCCGGGGAGAGCTGCGGAAGGATGGCGCGACGATGAACGTGGTGGCCTCCCACGTGGACCCCCTCCGCATGGCCCCCGCGATGCCGGACGAGGATCTTCGCGAGGATCTCCCGGATACGCTCGAGGGCGAGATGGAAGAGGCCGCTCCCCCCGCCCGGGAAACCTGGAGCCCGCACTGGAAGGCCAAGGCGAGCGCCTTCCGGTATCTGACCGCCCTCCGGCAATCCCCACCCGGGATCAAGAGCTTCGGATAGCGATCGGATAGCGATTCGAGACCCGATGCTTCGCATTCCCCCCCTCCGTTGCATACTTTGACCCCGAGTTGATCATGCCCTCCGGGTACTCCTCGTCCGGTCGTCCGACCGGAGCTGGAAGAGCGGGAGAGGCTCGGAATTCATTTCAACCGAGGAGAGGATGCCTGTGAACGGATTAGCGAAAAGGTTGATGGGAGCGTTCGCTCTCACGGCCGTCGTGGCGCTCGGAAGCGCTCAGGCCGCGTCGGCTCAGGGTGCGGGCGGTGGTGGTGGCGGGGGTGGAGGTGCTCAGGCACCGGCAGATCCGCCGGTCATCGCGTACCGCAAGGCGGTGATGCAGGCGAACGTGCAACACGTGGCGGCGCTCCGCGCCCTGCTCAACCCGGCCAACCCGATCAAGGACAACGACGCCATCAAGCTGCACGCGGCAGCCCTCGAGAATCAGGGCAAGATGTTCGCGAAAATGTGGCCGGAGGGCTCGATGGGGCCGACCTCTCGCTCGAAGGCCGAGATCTGGTCGAACAACACTGACTTCGTGGCCCGCATCACGGCGTTCGCCGATGCTGGCAAGGCGCTCGACGAAGCCGCCGTGAAGGGCGACAACACGGCCACCCTGGCCGCGGTGACCGCCCTGAACGCGACCTGCGGTGCGTGCCACATGCCGTTCCGTGGTCCGCCCATCGCTCCGGCCGCTCCGGCCGGTGGCGCCCCGGCCGCTCCGGCGCCGAACTGACCTAAGGTCCTGTCGATCCTTCCGACGGTTGAACGCGGCCATCCCGGGCGACCGGGGTGGCCGCGCTGCTTTGAGGCCTACCCCTCGGCCAGCAGCTCCCGGATACCTTCCTGGAGGCCGATCTCGGGGCGCCATCCCGGTAGCGCGGCCCCTCCCGCCCACGGATCCATCACCTCACGCGCTCGGTACGCCCGCGCCCCCCAGTCGGCTGCGAGCGGCTTCCCCGCCACCCGGCCGAACAGATCGACCAGCTCGCGCATCGACGTGGACCTCTGCGACGTCAATGCGTAGCTCTCGCTGCCGTGCACCTCGCCGGCGCTCAGGCGCTCCGCGGCGAGCTCGTAGGCCCTCACGATGTCGCGCACGTGGACGAGATCGAAGCGCTGGCTGCCCTCCGTCAGAGAAAGCCTGCTGCCGCCCTGCGCCGCCCGCTTCAGGACGCTCATGAGCTTGGGCCGGGGATCGCGGGGCCCGTAGCTGTCGAAGATCTCGAGCGTGATCACGCGGAGGCCGGCCGCTTCCGCGAAGAACCGCAGCACGTCCAGGTACGCCTGCTTGGTGGCCGCGTACAGGCAGACCGGGTTGTACGGCTCCCCTTCGTAGTGCTGCCATGCCGTGCCGGTGTTGACCATCAGGGTCCGCCCGTGCACCCGCATGGCCTCGGCGAGCTGGGTACCGAACAGGAGATTGCTCTCCACCATGTTGACGACGTCCTCCGACCTGTGCTCGGCGACGAACGCCGACGCCAGGTGGAAGACGACGTCGGGGCGGGCCGCGCCCACGATCTCGACCATTCGCGCGGTCGAGCCGTCGTGCGCGTGGACCGTGGCCCCCGTGAGACCCTCGCCCCGCGCGCCGCCCCGGACGACCCCGTGCACCTCCCAGCCCGCCCCGCGGAGGTGGCTGGCCAGGTGTGAGCCGATGAAGCCGGTCGCGCCGGTGATCAGGGCGCGGCGTTCCTTCATGGGGAGTCCATTGTGGTCGGGGGAAAGAGCCCTGCTCGTCGTCCCTGCCCAAGATAGGGACCGCGCGACGCCTCAGAAACGATTGCACGATAGAGCGTTACGGGCCATCATAGAAGCGCACCTCCCCAGGGTGCCTCTCTGTCGAGCCCGTGCCCAGATCCCATTCGCGCTCGGTTCCGCGCCTCCGGAAGCATCCTCGATGGTCCGCGCTGGCCGCGGCCGCCCTGGCGCTCGCCTGCGCTCCACATTCCCTGGTCGCGCAGAACCCCGGTCCGGTGTTGGACGTCGCGATCGGCTGGCGGTTCACGCGGGCTTCGCTCCTCGCCGAGCTCGGCGGAGTCTCGATCGACGAGACGGATTGGGACCAGACGTCTCTCGACCTCCCGTGGCGGGTTCAGCTCCCGCCCGGATACGAAGGGGTCGTCTGGTACCGCCGGGCGGTCGATCTCCCACCCTACGCTCGCACCTCCCTCGCCCTCCTGGTCGGCCCGTCCCGCCACGGGAGCTATGACATCTGGGTGGACGGCGCCGAAGTCGCGGAGGTCGGGTCCCTGTCCCGCATTCTCCCATTCCCGCAACCGCGCCTGATCCGGATCCCCGACGCCGCGGCGCGGGACGGCCGGCTCCAACTGGCGATCCGATTCCATCGCGTCGGGTGGCTCTCCGAGGCCGCGGGCCCGGCCGCCGGCCCGTTCGAGGGTGACATTCTCCTCGGACCCGGCGACGATCTCGCCAGAAGGCTCGAGCTGGCCGACCTCCGGGCGCGCCAGGCGGATCTCGTCCCGTTCCTCCTCGGGCTCGCCTTCGTCGCAATCGGCGCCTACCACCTGCTCCTGTTCTCGAGGCGCACGCCGGAGAGGACCTACCTCTGGTTCGGCCTCGGCGCCACGGCGTTCGGCGCCAACACGCTCCTCCTCACCCGTTGGGTGACCGAGCCGATCGATCACCTCGCTTTCACCCATCGACTGACCGAGATCGCTGGGCACGGGGCGCTGGTAGCGCTCCTCGTGTTTCGGTGGCGGACGCTCGACCGCCCGGTGGAGCGGTGGCTCCGGATGTACCTCATGAGCCACGGGGTCCTGGTCCTGTTCCTCGCGGTGGCGCCCTTCCGTTGGGTCTGGGCCACGGATCCGATACGGGTGAGTTGGATGATCCCCGCGCTGATCGCTGCACCCGCAGCGCTGGTGGCGGCGCTGCCGCGCGGTCATCCGGACGCCCGTCCCCTGCTCGCGGGCATCGCGCTGCTGGCGCTCGCGGAGGCCGGGGAGCTGGCCCGGAGGTTCGGGGCCTGCTGCCTGACTGGCTCCCGGTCGCGGGATTCTCGGCGGTCCTGGCCACCATGGCGTTCACCCTGGCGGAGCGCTTCTCGCGCGTGCACGCGGAGCTCGACGTGCTCCGCCTGGACCTCGAGCGCCGCCTGGACCAGCGCACCCGAGCGCTGACCGACCTCTCCCGCGCCGGAGAACGGGCGCACCGCGCCAAGAGCGAGTTCCTCGCCAACATGAGCCACGAGCTGCGCACGCCGCTCAACTCCGTGATCGGGTTCGCCAACGCGCTACTCAGACGCGCGCCGATCACGAAGGAGCGCGAGGACGACTTTCTCACACGCATCCGTGCCTCCGGCGAGCATCTGCTCGAGGTCGTGGACGACGTGCTCGATCTGTCCCGCATCGAGGCCGGCCAGATGGGAGTAGGGCTCCAGCCCACCCGGCTGAACGAAGTGGCCCGCGCCGCCGCTGCGAGGCACGAAGCGGAGGCGCACACCAAGGTTCTCTATCTGAGCGTCCGCGTACCGAGGCATCTGAACGACGTCCAGGTGGACCCGGGGCGAATGGAGCAGGTCCTGTACAACCTGATCGGAAACGCGGTCAAGTTCACCCGCCACGGCGGCGTGACCGTCCAGGTCGAGGCCGACGGAGGGCGTCCGCGCGCGATCGTCGTCGAGGATACGGGCGTCGGCATCCCCGCGGACCAGATCGAGCGCATCTTCGAACCCTTCCAGCAGGGGGAGTCCGGCCTCACGCGCCGCCATACCGGAACCGGCCTCGGGCTCACCATCTCACGCAGCCTCTGCCTGATGATGGGCTGCGAGTTCACGGTGACGAGCGAGCCCGGCGTGGGCAGCCGATTCCGCATCGAGCTCCCGCAGGGGCCCCTCCGCCCCCGCGCGCCGATCCCCGCGGACGTCGCGGACAGGGTCCAGGGGGTCGAGGCGGGGCGCCTCGTCCTCATCATCGATGACGAGCCGGACGCTCGGCTCCTCCTCGAGGAGCACGTGCGCTCGTTCGGGATGCGCACGGTATCCGCGGCGGGCGGGCTCGAGGGGCTGCGCTTGGCGCGCGAGCTCGGCCCCGACCTGGTCACGCTGGACCTCCAGATGCCGGGCATGGACGGCTGGGCCACGCTGCGCGCATTCAAGGCCGATCTCACGCTCCGGAACGTGCCGGTGGTGGTCGTCAGCGTCATCGCGGCCGAGGCGCGCGGCAACTTCCTCGGGCAGGTGGATCTGGTCGGAAAGCCGGTGGACCGTGATGCGCTGGAGGAGGCCGTGCGCCGCAACCTGCGCGACCGCGCCTCGCGTGCCCTCGTGGTGGACGACGACCCCGACTCGCGCCTCCTCCTGAGCACCCTGCTCGAGGGCGCCGTGGACGAGGTGCGCACCGCGTCGGACGGAATCCAGGCGCTGGCGATGCTCGAGAACTTCGACCCCGGGGTGATCCTCCTGGATCTGGTGATGCCGAGGATGGACGGGATGACGTTCCTGCGCGTGCTGAGGGACAACCCGCGCTACGCGCGCATCCCCGTTCTGGTGGTGACCTCCAAGGAGCTCACCGCCGCGGAGTCCGCCGTACTCGATCGCGTCACCGCCGGCGTGGTGAAGAAGGGCGCGCGAATCCCCGGGGAGGTGGGTCTGCGGGATCGCCTGGCGACGGTCCTCGACGCCGACCGGAGCCGGAACTAGTTCGGCGCCCCGCTCACCCAGACGTCGTCGCCCGGGTTCAGGTCCGGGAAGAGGCGCTCCGGGTCGATCTCCACCCGCGTCACGATTCCGACCGAAGCCGGCAGCACGATCTCGGCCCTGGTGGCGCCCGAAAGCCAGGTGCTCACGGGCACTTCGCGGTCGAGCGTGCCACCCTGCGACGTCGTGATCCTCACGCGCGCGGGCATCGGCGCGAACCCGTGGTCCTCGATCGCCACCACCGCGGCGGCGTTCCGCGTCGTCACCCCTCCGACCGCCTGATCCAGCACCCAGGTCTCGTAGTAGAACGCCTGCCAGAACCAGTCCAGGTCCTGTCCGGCAAAGCGCTCGAACGTCGCGAAGAAATCCCATGGCGTGGGGTGCTTGTAGGCCCACTCGGACACGAACGCCTGGTATGCCTTCGTGAAGGCGTCCTTCCCGATCAGCCCGCGCAGCGTCGCGAGCAGAGTCGCCGGCTTGTAGTACGAGGCCACCACGTACCCGGGACCCGGCTCGTAGTAGTCGCCGTGCGTCATCAGCGGCTGCTCCTGCTCCGCACGCGCGGTCGCGAGGTAGTCGGCGCGATCAGCGGCTTCGCCCCCGTCGCCCGGCCAGTATCCGGGGCGCGCCTGGTCCTCCAGGAAGCTTGCGTTGCCTTCGTCGATCCAGGCCCAGCGGGTCTCGTTCACACCCACGATCATCGGAAACCACATGTGGGCGATCTCGTGCACCCCGGTGCTGTAGAGCGACTTTGGCGGCGAGCCCTGATAGGTGCCGATCAGGGTGAGCATCGGGAATTCCATCCCGCCGCCGATGATGTC
>CAMCNM010000114.1 GCA_945876015.1 Gemmatimonas phototrophica | reverse complement strand
CCCGTTCACTTCCCCCCGTACAACGCCGCGGCCTTCTCCGCGGACAGCAGGATCCCCTTGATGAGCGCCGAGCTGAACCCCTGGTGCTCCATCTCGTTCAGCCCGGCGATCGTGCATCCGCGCGGCGTCGTCACCCGATCGATCTCGGCCTCGGGGTGCGACCCCTCGCGCTGCAGCAGCGACGCGGCGCCGCGCGCGGTCTGGGCGGCGAGCAGCATGGCTTCCTCGGGGTGGAACCCGATCTCGATCCCACCCTGCGAGGCCGCGCGCACCGCGCGCAGGAAGAACGCGGTCCCGCACGCGCAGAGCGCGGTGGCGGGGATCATCATGTCCTCCTGGATCACGAGCGTCTTGCCGAGCGCGTCGAACAGGACGCGGGCCTCGTCGAGCGCGTCGGCGTGTGTGGGCGGCGCGGACAGGCAGGTCATCGACTCACGGATGGAGACCGCGGTGTTGGGCATCGCGCGCACGACCGGCACGCCGCGCAGCTGAGCGCTCAGCACCGCGATCGAGACGCCCGAGACGACCGAGATGACCCGGTGCCGCTTGGGGTCGAGGACCGGCCCGACGTCGTCGAGGAGCGCCTGGATCTGTTGGGGTTGCACCGCCAGCACGATCACGTCGGCGTTCTTCGCGGCCCTGCGGCCATCCGCGCCCGTCCCGATGCCCGCGGAGGCCAGCTCGGCGAGGCGTTCCGGGCGGCGGCGCACCACCTCGAGGTCGGTCTTGGCGACCACCCCGGCCGCCACCCATCCGCGCGCCAACGCCTGGCCGAGGTTGCCCCCGCCCAGGATCGCGATCCGCCGCTTTCCTCCGGCCTTCCCGCCGGACTTCTTCTTCGCTGCGCCCACGGTTCGCTCCTCGCTGTTCGATTCCACCCCGGCCGAGCCCGAATCCGAAAGGATCGGGTGTCAAACCGGCAGAAAACCGGGTCTCGGGGAACCCGGATGCTCGCGCCGTACGGGCGTCGGTGGCAAGGCAGGGGCGGCCCCGTAGGCCCCCGGCCGAGCCCTCATTAGCTTCCCACCGTGAAGCTCTATCTGCGCATCCTGCGGTACCTGCGCCCCCACGCGGCCATCCTCGTGGCCTCCGCGGCCGCGACCTTTCTGTTCGCCGCGCTGGATGCCTTTTCCTTCGTCCTGATCATTCCCTTCCTGCAATCGTTGTTCGGGACGCCGGGAGCTGCGGTTTCGGTGGGCGCAGGCGCCGGACGCCTCGAGGGTGTGCTCGACGCCACGCTGGGCCGCTGGATCGATACCCGTGGGGATCCGCTCGCCGCGGTGCAGGGGATCATCCTGTTCATCCTGATCGTCTTGCTGCTCAAGAACGTGATCGACTTCGCGCGCGCCTATCTGGTGGCCCGGGTCGAGCAGGGCGTTACGCGCGACCTGCGCCGCGAGGTGTACGGACACCTCCTCGAGCTCGATCTCGGCTTCTTCGGCCGCACGCGCATGGGGCAGATCACGTCGCGGCTGACCCACGACGTGGAGCAGCTTCGCACGCTCGTGACGCGCGAGCTCTCGCGCGTAGTGAGCTCGGTGTTCGAGTTCACCGCCGCGGTTGTGTTCATGCTGGCGATCTCGTGGAAGCTCACGATCGCGGCGTTCCTGGTCGTGCCGCTCACGATGGGGATCTGGGGGCCGCTGGTCCGGAAGCTCCGCCGCGGCGATCGCCGCGTGCTCGACCTGGCCGGCGAGGTGAGCTCCCACGTCCAGGAGACCCTCTCGGGCATCCGCCTGGTGAAGGCGTCGGGCGCAGAGGCGCACGAGCGCGGCCGCTTCCATCGGCTCACCGAGGACTACTTCCGCACGTTCGTGCGCACCGAGCGGTTGCGCGCGGTGGCCGCGCCGCTCACCGAGCTGCTCGCGGCCACGGGCACGATCATGCTCCTCTGGTACGGCGCGCGCCTCGTGCTGGTCGAGGGCGAGCTGACCGGCCAGGCGTTCATCGGGTTCATCGCGCTCTCGACCAAGCTGTACTCGCCGGTGAAGTACTTCTCGAAGCTTCCGGCCAACGTGCTGCCTGGAATCGTGGGGGCGGAACGCATCTTCGAGTTCCTCGACGCGCCGATTGAGATTCGCGACCGCCCGGACGCGCGGCCGTTCCCGCGCCTCGCGCGCGAGCTGCGCTTCGAGGGCGTGTCGTTCGCGTATCGTCCCGGATCGCCGGTCCTGATCGACGTGGAGATGGCGGTGCCGCGAGGCAGCGTGATCGCGCTGGTCGGTCCGAGCGGGGCCGGGAAGAGCACGCTGGTGGATCTGATCGGCCGCTCCCACGATCCGGCGGCGGGACGCATCACGGTGGACGGCGTCGATCTGCGCGAGTTCTCGATCGCAACGCTACGGGCGAGCCTCGGGATCGTGTCGCAGGAGACCGTGCTCTTCCACGACACGGTGCGCGCCAACATCGCCTACGGGATGCCTGGCGCGTCCCAGGCCGAGATCGAGCGCGCCGCGCGCGCGGCCAACGCGCACGAGTTCGTGAGCGCGCTTCCGAGCGGCTACGACACAGTGGTTGGCGAGCGCGGCGCCCAGCTCTCCGGGGGACAGCGTCAACGGCTCGCGATCGCGCGTGCGATCTTGCGCGACCCGCCGATCCTGGTGCTCGACGAGGCTACGAGCGCGCTCGATACCGAATCCGAGCGGCTCGTACAGGCCGCGATCGATCGCTTGCTCGAGGGGCGCACGGTGTTCGTAATCGCGCACCGCCTCTCGACCGTCCAGCGCGCCGACCAGATCGTGGTGCTCGATCAGGGCCGCATCGTGGAGAAGGGGGATCACGCGACCCTGCTGCGGCGCGGAGGGCTCTACCGCCGGCTCCACGATCTTCAGTTCGCCGGCCCCGACGGAGACCTCGAGGTGCTCGAGGTGGGCGGGGCGGGCTGATCCGCATGGCGGGACGCGTCACCCTCCAGCACCGCGTGGAGTACGCGGCATTCCGCGCCGCGCTTGTCGTCCTAAGGCTTCTCCCCGAGCGCTGGGCGCTCGGCCTGGGGGGTGCGCTCGGATGGCTCGCGGGCGCGGTCCTGCGCGTCCGTCGCGACGTGGCCGACGAAAACCTCGCGCGGGCATTCCCCGACAGGGATCGCGCCTGGCGCGACCGCGTGGCCCTCGCGAGCTACCGCAACCTCGGCCGCGAAGGCGTGGCGAGCTTTCTTTTCTCGGAGGACTCCGCGGTTCGCGTGATGGAGCGCACCCCGGACCCCGCGGGTGGCGAGCGGCTCCTCGCGGCGCTCGCCGCCGGGCGCGGCGCGGTGCTGATCACCGGCCATTTTGGCAACTGGGAGATGGCCGGTGCGGCTGCCGCCGCGCGCGGCGTCGCGCTCGATGCCGTCGCGGTGCGTCAGGGCAACCGATTGATCGACGACGAGCTGGTGCGCAATCGTGCCCGCCTCGGGATCTCGATCATCCGGCGGGGCGACGCGCCCATCCAGGTGATCCGCACGCTGCGCGCGGGCCGGGTCGCAGGACTCGTCGCGGACCAGGACGCTCGGCGGGGCGGCGTGTTCGTGGATTTCCTCGGAACGCCCGCGGCCACCGCACGGGGACCCGCGCTGTTCGCGCTCCGCGCCGAGGCTCCGCTCTTCCTCGGCTCCTGCATCGCGATGGAGGGAAGGCCAGGCCGGTACCTGTGCGAGGTCGAGGAGATCACGTTCGATCGGACGGGCCACCTCGACGAGGACGTGCGGCGCCTGACCGCCGCCCACGCCCGGGCGCTGGCCCAGCGCGTGCGACGCCATCCGGAGCACTACTTCTGGCAGCATCGGCGGTGGCGAACCGCCCCTCCGGAACGGGCGGAGACGGGCCCATTCGAGGAACCGGACGAGGCTCTGGAGGTATGATCCCCATGGCGATGTGCCCGCCGCGCCCCGGCCGTCCTCCAGTCCACCGGAGGCTTCCGGCGACGCGGCGATTCGTTCATAGGAGGGTTGCTCTGCCGTGATCTACATCTGCATACCGGTCCACGACGAGGCGCGCACCGTCGGCGTCCTCCTTTGGAAGGTCCGCAAGGTCATGGCGGAGTTCGCGCGCGACTACGAGATCCTCGTCTTCAACGACGCTTCGGAGGACGACACAGGCCCCACCCTGGCCCGCTACCGGAAGGTCCTTCCCCTCGCCGTCCTCGGATCGCCGACCCGCGTGGGGTACGCGCGCGCTCTCGAGGGTCTCCTGCGCGAGGTGATGAAGCGCGCCGCCTACCCGAAGCGCGACATCGCGATCACGCTCCAGGGCGATTTCACCGACGACCCGGCGCACATGGCGACGCTGATCAAGACGATCGAGGGCGGCGCGGATGTGGTGGCTGGGTGCTCCGCGCGCGGCGGGGGTGCGCGGCCGCGGCCGGTATGGTGGGCGCGCACGCTGGCGCCCTGGGCGATGGGCGGCGTGTTCCGCCGCGCGCCCGTGTCCGACCCGCTCTGCGGCTTCCGCGCGTATCGCGCGATCGTGCTCAAGAAGGTCCTGCGCGAGGAGGGTGGGGCTCCGCTGCTCACGAGCGAGGGATGGGCCGCGAACGTGGAGTTGCTCGGGCTCGTCGCTCCGCACGCCCGGCGCATCGAGGAAGCGCCGCTCGAGCCACGCTACGATCTCCAGGTGAGGACCTCGCGGGTTCGTCCGGTCCAGGTGCTCAAGGAGCTATTCCGGGTCCGGGGACGCCCCTGGTTCACGGCGTCCAGCGAGGCCTGACGGTGCGCAGCCTCATGGCGGTCGCGTTGGTCGCCGCGCTCGCCGCTCATCCGACCAAGCGCACGCTGCACGCGCAGAGCGCGGCCGTCGTCGCGGCTGTTCCGGCGCCCCACTCCGATTCGCTCGCGGTCCCGGTTCCGTTCGGGCCTGGTGAGCGGATGGAGTATCAGGTGAAGTTCGGCGTGTTCAACGCAGGGAGCGGGTACATCGCGGTCGATTCGATCGACACCATCGCGGGTCGTCCCACCTATCGCCTGTCGATGGGTCTCGAGGCCGGCGTCCTGTTCGTCAAGGTGAAGGACAACTATCAGTCGTGGCTCGACACGCGGAGCCTGGTGTCGCGCCATTTCATCAGCGACCTGCACGAGGCGCGGTACAAGAGCTTCAAGGAGTTCGCGATCTACCCGGAGGAGCGGCGCTGGCAGCAGCTCGACGAGAACCGCGCCGATTCGATGTCCACCTCCGAGCCGCTCGACGAGCTCTCGTACATCTTTTGGCTGCGGACGCTCCCGCTCGTGGTGGGCGAGACCTACACCTCGGAGCGCTACTTCCTGAGGGACGGCAACCCGGTCGTGATCAAGGTGCTGCGGAATGAAGTGAAGGAGGTGCCGGCGGGGGAGTTCAACACGATCGTCGTGCAGCCGGCGATCCGCACCAAGGGCATGTTCAGCCAGGGCGGGAAGGCCGAGATCTATCTTTCCGACGACGCGGCGCGGCAGATCGTCTACCTCAAGTCCGACCTTCCGATCGGCTCGATCACGCTTCAGCTCAAGAGCGCGCGCCCCGGAGTCCCGCTCAACCCGGGGCGGTGAGCCCGACGAGCGCGCGGTGACCGCGAGTCTCCGCACGCTCCGCCTTCGAGCCGTCTGGCTGCTGGTCGTCCCGTACTTCCTGCTCGCGCGCCCGACTCCCCGGTCTCTCGTCCTCGGCGGCGCGCTCGCCCTCCTAGGCGCCGCGATCCGTGCGTGGGCCGCCGGAACGATCCGGAAGGAGCGCGAGCTCACCGTCACCGGTCCCTACGCGCACACGCGCAATCCGCTCTATCTCGGCAGCTTCCTGATCGGTGTCGGCGCGACGATCGCGGGTGGCGTCTGGCCGTTCACCGTCCTCTTCCTCGCGTTCTTCGTGGTCGTCTACGGCCGGACGATCCGCGGGGAAACCGACCTCCTGGCCGAGCGCTTCGGCGAGCGCCACGCTGACTACGCGCGGAACGTGCCGCTGTTCGTGCCGAGGGCGGTGCCCTGGCGGGCGACTGGATCGGCGGACGTCGGGGGGACGAGCGGGGAGGGGTTCACGCTCGGGAGATGGAGGCGCAACCGCGAGTACGAGGCGCTGCTCGGAGTGACGGCGGCCTTCTTGCTACTCGCGGCCAAGATGCTCTGGATGTAGGACGGCGGCCCTACCCGTCGCGCTTACCGCCCCAGGAGTACCCCGGCCATTTCGTGGTCAAGAAGGTCACAACCGGCGGGACCTTCCGCTTTCAACGCCGCCTCCTCTTCATTTCCGACAGAAGTGGCTCCGCTTTTCTGTACAGCGAAACAGGTCGGGATAAGCAGTAAGAAGTGGTCCCGGTTTTCTGAACAGGTAGGATAAGTGGACAGGCGGGCTCCCCGGGCGAGATGTTCGCCCACAGCCGAGGAGCTCTAAATGTCGAAACGTCCGCGTC
>CAMCNM010000113.1 GCA_945876015.1 Gemmatimonas phototrophica | reverse complement strand
TCTCCTCGTACGAGTCGCGTGGCGCGTAGAAGCCGTTCGCTCCGAAGTCGCGGCTGGCGAAGCCGCCCCGCGCGACGATTCGCCCGGGCCCGAACGGAGACGACACGCGGCCGTGGATCTGAAGCATCTCGTACTCGGTTCCGACGCGATGGCCGTCGGACTTGTCCCACTGCCCGCTCAGCCCACCTTGCAGATCGTTCGAGACACCGTCGAGCGAGGCACCGATCCGCCACGTGTCGAACGTCGCGCGCTCACCGCTCGCGGAGACCGCTGACCCGCCCTCACGCGTCACGATGTTCACGACGCCGCCCAGCGCGTTGGCACCGTAGAGCGCGGACGCGGGGCCCTGGAGCACCTCGATGCGCGCCACCCGGTCGAGCGGCACGGTGAGGTCCAAGTCGAAGTGGCCGGTCTGCTGGTCGCTCATCCGGAGTCCGTCCACCAGCACGAGCACCTGCTCGAACGTGGAGCCGCGCAGCGAGAGGTCGGCCTGCGCCATCGAGCGCGGCTGCACGTCGGCGGAGGTCATCCACATGAGCGCCTCCTGCACCGATCGGACGGGCAGCGCGCGCAGGTCTTCGGTCGTGAGCACCTGGACGACGCGCGACCGCGCCGGAAACGCCGACGAGGTGTGCGACGCGACCTCGACCCTCAAGGTGTCCAGCCGGACCAGCGGCGGCTCCTGGGCGGAGAGCCCGGAAGCACCCAGCATGCCGAACCCGGCCGCCACCGCACCCACCCACATCGTCCGAACGCTCACGCTCACTACTCCTGGTTTCTGGCTCTGTTGTGGACCCGGCTCTGCACGACTTCCCCGACGATCCCGTCAGCGGCTGAATACCACGTTTCGCGTCCGTTCGCAACCGCGTCCACGCCGATGGCCAGCCGCTGCCGCACGCGATCGTCGTCCCACGTCAGGCGACGCAGCGCGCGCTCGGCCACGTCCCGGACGCGGCGCTCGGCGCGTCCCCGCCTGCGCGCCGCGAGCTCCCCGGTACGTTCCAGCCACGCGCCGTGGGCCTCGACCGCCAAGACCAGCTCGGGGACTCCCTCCCCCTTCTGCGCCACCACGCGCAGAACGGGGATGGCCCAGTCATTTCCCGGCGCCCGGAGGTGGATCGCCGAGCTGATCTCCTTGATGAGCCGGTCGGCGCCCGGACGGTCCGCCTTGTTCACGACGAAGATGTCGGCGATCTCCATCAGACCGGCCTTCATCGCCTGGACCCCGTCGCCCGACTCGGGCACGAGGACCACCACTACGGTGTCCGCGGCGCCCGTGATCTCGAGCTCGGTCTGGCCCACGCCCACCGTCTCGATCAGCACCCGCGCGAAGCCGAACGAGTCCATCAGGTCGAGCACTTCGCGGGTGGACGTCGCGAGCCCGCCGAGCGAGCCCCGCGTCGCCATTGAGCGGATGAACACGCCCGGATCGGTGGCCAGATCGTTCATCCGGATGCGGTCTCCTAGCAGCGCGCCCCCCGAAAACGGCGACGTGGGATCGACCGCCACCACGCCGACGCTCTCGCTGCGCGCGAGGTAGGCGCTCGCGACCTCGGCCAGGAGGGTGGACTTGCCCGCGCCGGGCGGCCCGGTGAATCCGAGGCGGCGCCCGCGCCGCGCGCCCTCCGACAGCACCGCGTGGAGGAACGCCTGGAATCCTTCGCGCTCGTTCTCGACCAAAGTGATCGCCCTGGCCAGCGCGATGCGCTTGCCGGCCCGGAAGTCGTCGAGCAGCGGCTGGAGACCTGCGGGGACCTCGATCACCTCTCGCGCTGGTGGGGCCGGATTCCCCGCGCGTGACGCAGCGGGTTCTCGAGCAGGTGCGCCGGAATGAAGAATACGAGCACGAAGAGGATCAATGAAAGCACGAGCCCACCCGCAAGAAGCCACTCGCTCCCGACCGCGATGTACAGGATCGAGGAGATCAACGCGGTGGCCGTCGCGAAGATGGAAAGCAGCACGCGGCGCGCCTGCAGGTGGAGGAACCGCTCGTGCACCGCGAGGTCGCGCGGATGCATGCGCACGCGCAACTCCTCGCGCTCGGCGCGCCCGATCAGATCGCGCAGCGACCGGAGCGTGGCCTGCGATTCGTCGATGAAGCTCTTGGCCGCCGCGACCGTCTCCTTCCCCGTGGTGCGGATGATCTCGGCCTTGTGCTGCCGCACCAGCCCGCGCGTGAACGAGAGCCCGTCGAAGTTCGGGTCGTAGCGGAAGCCGATGCCCTCGAGAAGCGCGGACGTGCGCAGGAAGTAGACCAGCTCCTGCGGCAGGATCAGCGGCCACGTGTAGAACGTGTCGAAGATGTTCAGCACCATGTCCTGGATCTTGCCGCGATTGGTCGTCCGAAAGCTCTCCAGGACGCCCATGATCTCGGTGGCCGCCTCGCGAATCTCCCCGCGGGAGACGTCGGGGCTGATCATGCCGAGCTGGTACATCCCGTTGATCATCCCGTCGAGATCCTCGCGGCCGACGGCGAGCGCGATGTTGAGGATCTGCTCGCGGATCCAGCGCGGGACCTCCTCGACCATGCCCCAGTCGAGCAGCACGATCGTGCCGTCGTCCTGCACGAGAATGTTTCCGGGGTGCGGATCGGCGTGCAGGAAGCCGTCCACCATCATCATGCGCAGGTAGAGCCCGGTGAGCGTCTCCATCACCTGATGGAAGGAGAGACGGCCCGACTCGAACAGCGGGTGCAGCCGGTCCACCTTCGTGCCCACCACGCGCTCCATCACGAGCACGCGGCGGTGGGTGAATCCCTCGATCACCTCGGGAACGCGCACCTTCCGCTCGGTGCGGAACGTCTCCTGGAAGCGGCGCATGTTGGCCGCCTCCATCCTGAAGTCCATCTCCTCGGTGACCTTGTGCGAGAACTCGCGCACCACCCCGGTGAGCGCGCGCACGTGATGGTTGGGGAAGAGGACGTTCAGCCAGAACATGATGCGGAACGAGATGTCGAGGTCGAGCGCCACGACCTCCTCGACGCCCGGCCGGAGCACCTTCACCACGACGTCCCGCCCGTTCAGCCGGGCGCGATGCACCTGGCCGAGGCTGGCGGCGGCGATCGGCTCCCGGTCGAACTCCTGGAAGATGGTGTCCACCGGGGCGCCCATCTCGCGCTCGAGCACGGCGATGATCGCGTCGGACGGGTCGGCGGGTACCTGGTCCTGGAGGCGGCCGATCGCCGAGAGGTAGGGCTCGGGAAAGATGTCCGCGCGCGCCGAGAACAGCTGCGCGAGCTTGATGAACGTGGGTCCGAGCGACGCGCACGCGGCGGCGAGCTTGTCGGCCCTGCGCTGATGGTGCTCGAGCGACCGCCGCGCCGGGACGCCGAACAGCACGAGGCGCCGCCGATCGCGCAGGAACCCCAGCACGAACGGCGCGAGCCGCGCGAACACCGTGAAGCTCCGAACGAGGCGCGAGCGGCGGATGCGCAGGGCCGGAGGCCGTGTGGCTTCCATCGGCTCAGACCAGCAGGGCGGAAGCGAGACCCAACAGAAGCATGAATCCGATCATGTCGGTGAACGTGGTCAGAAACACGGACGACGCGATGGCAGGATCGATGCCCATGCGGTGCAGCATCGTGGGGATGAGCGCCCCCATCGACGCGCCCACTACGATATTTCCCCACAAGGCGAACAGGACCACCCAGGGGAGCCGGGGGCTGATGTCAGGAAGCACCATCACCGCGATCCACGTCACGCCGAAGGTGAGAAGCCCGAGCGCGAACCCGTTGACGAGGCCGACCAGGGCCTCCTTCCCCACCACGTCGATGCGGCGCTCGAGCGAACCCCGCGAGAGCGCGAGTCGGCGCACGGTGACGGCGAGGGACTGCGTGCCCGAGTTCCCGCCCATGCCAGCGATGATCGGCATGATCGCGGCGATGAACCAGAGTGACTCGATGATCCTGCCGAACACTAGGACCACCGACGCGGCCATGAATGCGGTGAGGAGGTTGATCGCGAGCCAGGGGAGTCGCGCCCGCACGGCATCGCGCCAGTCGGAGCGAATCTCCTCCTCGGACGAGATGCCCGCCATCAGCAGCAGATCCTCGGTCTGCTCAGCCTCGATCACGTCGATCACGTCGTCGAACGTGATGCGCCCGCGCAAGACGCCCGCGGGATCCACCACCGCGATGTTGACCATGTTGTAGCGCGACATCAGCCGGCCCACTTCCTCCTGGTCCACCTCCGGCAGCACGGTGGCGTCCGGCGGGCGCACGAGCGCGGCCACGCGCTCCTGGGGCTCGGCCACGATCAGGACGTCGAGGGAGACCGTCCCGAGGAGCACGTGATCCTGGTCCACGACGAAGACGGAATAGAAGTCCTCGACCTCGCGCCCCTGCCGCCGCACCTCGAGGATCGCCTCCTCGGCCGAGATGTCCGCCCGGATCGCAACGAGCGAGGCCGTCATCAGGCTGCCGGCCGACTCCTCCGCGAAGAGCAGCAGGTCCCGGATCTCCCCGGCCTCGTCCGCGGGGAGCTGGTCGAAGATCAGCTTCTGTTCGGCCGGCTCGAGCTCGGCGATCAGGTCGGCGGCGTCGTCGTCCTCCAGCTCCTGCAGCAGCTCGGCGCCCTGCGCGGGCGCGAGGGCCGCGAGGATGTCGCCGCGCTCCTCGTGGTCGTCCATCTCGGCGAGCGCCTCGGAGGCGAGCTCGAGAGGAAGCACCTTGATGAGGGCGACGCGCTGGTCCTCGTCGAGCGAGGCGAGCACGTCGCCCACGTCGCTCGGATGGAGATCGGGAAGGAACGCCTCGAGTGCGGCCAGGTCCCCGTTCGCGACGAGGTCCAGGACTCGCGCGCGCAGCTCGCGACGTTCGAGGTCGGGCGCCGGAGCGGCAGGCATGATGTTCCGGGCGTCTCCGGTCGGTGGGCGGGCGCCGGTGCAAGTGGCCGACGCAGGCATCAAAGATCCCCGATGCCGGCGCACCCGCAAGCACCGCTCCGTCACGCTCGTCGCGCGGTTGCGAGATCGAGCTTGCGGCGGGTGCGCCCCTTTTATATAACTACAAGTATAGCGGCAAAAAGCAGTTCAGCCCGCTTCAACTCCCCGAAAGCCAATTCCGATGACGACGCCCCTCCGCCCCCGGGCGGCATTCGTCCTCATGTGTCTCGCGGCCGCGCTCCCCAGGAAGGTGTCCGCGCAGGCGCGCCCTCGTCCCCTGGATCACGACGCCCACGAGCGTTGGAGGGCGATCCGGAGCGAAACCCTTTCTCCCGACGGCTCGTTCGCGGCCTACGTGCTGACGGCGGCCGGAGAGACGGGCCGGCTGCGCCTGCGCGCGCTGCCGAGCGGGCCGGAGCTGGAGATCCCGCGTGGTCACGACCCGCGTTTCACCGAGGATTCCCGCTTCCTGACTGTGGTGATCGATGCGGCCGCGGTGGAAGCGAGAGAAACGCTCGCGTCCGACACGCTGGCGGTGGTGGACCTCGAGGGCTGGCGACTCGACGGCACGACCGCTTCGAGCGTGACCCGCACGCCCGGCCTGCTCGACATCCAGGTGGCGCCACGCGGGCGGCCCCAGGTCGCCTATCGGCTCGACGCGGGCGCGCGGGACGCGCTGCGCCGCCTGGGAAAGCCCGCGTGGATGGTGAACTACAACGGGGAGATGCACGCGCTCCGCCGGTCGGCGAACCGGCGGGACTGGGCGATCCGTATGCAGCAGTTCTTCGACCACTATCTGCTGGGCACGGCGCCGCCGGTGTGGATGGTCGAGGGGATTCCGGCGAGCCAGAAGGGACAGACGCTGGGACTCGACCTGGTCGAGCCGCGGGGCACTCCGATGACCGACGCGCGAATCAGCTCGGCGGGGCTTCGCCCCGAGCAGCCGTCCGGAAAAACGCCGGCCCGTGCCACGTCTCCCGAGCCGGCCGCTCCCAGCCCCCGTCCCTGAGCCGTCCGACCCGGGTGAGCGTGGTGTCGAACACCGCGGTCTCCGGGGTCACACTTCCCTGCCCCGCGAGCCGCCGGAACGCCGCGCGATCCACACGGCTCACCTCCCCCGAAGGCGTGCGATAGAACACCGCGCCGTTGCCCACCAGCGGCACGGCGAGCTTCTCCTCGAGGGCCCCGAGCACGTTCACCAACGCGTCGATCGAGCATCCCGACGGCGGCACGCTCGCCTCATCGACGCCGACCATCAGGAAGCGCCCTTCGCTCAGCTCGCGCGCGCAGGTGAGCGGCGAGCCGTGCGCCGCCCACGTCTCGAGGAAGCGGTCTGCCGCATGGAGCAGCTCGGCCTGTTCGGGCGCCGTGAGCGCGCGCGCGGCTCCGAACACCCAGAGGCGGGCGTCGTCCGGGAGCTGCTGGAAGGAGATCTTCGGCATCGGTCAGCCCGTCACCCCCTCCGGCCGCACGGTTTCCCGGGCCTCCATCGCGGTCTGCTCGGCGGCGAGCTTGGCGGCGCGCGCGGCTGCTTCCCTCTCCTGCGGCGGTGACTTGTCGAGCAGCACCGAGATCCAGCGCAG
>CAMCNM010000112.1 GCA_945876015.1 Gemmatimonas phototrophica | reverse complement strand
CGGACCGGTCGGGCTGAGCTCTCTCGCGGTAGCGCTCGGTGAGGATCAGATGACGCTGGAGGAGGTCTACGAGCCCTTCCTCATTCAGGAGGGCTTCCTCCAGCGCACCGCGCAGGGCCGCAAGGCGACGCGGCGCGCGTACGAGCGCTTCGGCTACGCGCTGCCCGGCTCGGACGGAAGCCCGGGCAAGGGTCCGGCGACGCAGTCCTCGTTCTTCGAGGAGTAAGCCGTCGCACACGTGAGCGGCACTCGCGTCTCGGACTACGAGTACGACCTCCCGCCCGAGCTGATCGCGCGTTATCCGGCCCCGGTGCGTGATCAGAGCCGGCTCCTCGTGGTCCCCCGGGACGGATCTCCGCTCCGCCATCTCGTCTTCCGAGGGCTGACCCAGTTGCTCGAGCCGGGCGACGTCCTGGTCGTGAACGACAGCCGCGTGATGCCGGCGCGCCTGCTCGGCCGAAAGCCCACGGGCGCGCCCTCCGAGATCCTGCTGCTCCGGCCGACCCCCGACGCCGATCCGGTCGATCCCCGCACGTGGGAGGCGCTCGTCCGGCCGGGCGGAAAGCTCAAGCCCGGACGGCGCGTCGTGGTGGCGGACGACCTCGAGGTGGCGATCCTGGAATCCGCGGCTTCCGAGCGCGGCGGGCGCGTGGTCCGACTCGAGTGCCCGGGGAGCGCCCGCGAGGCGATCGAGCGCCACGGCCACGTGCCGCTCCCGCCCTACCTCGACCGGGAGGACGAGCCCGCCGACCGGGAGCGCTACCAGACGGTCTACGCCCGCCTCCCGGGGTCGGTGGCCGCCCCCACGGCCGGACTCCACTTCACGTCCGAGCTGCTCGCCGAGCTGGAGGCGCGCGGCGTCCGCCGGGTCGCGGTCACGCTCGAGGTGGGGGTCGGGACGTTCCGCCCGGTCGAGAAGGACGATCCGGCCGGCCACGACATGCACGCCGAGTTCTACCGGGTGGAGCCGGCGGCCGCGGCGGCGATCAACGAAGCGCGGGCGGCCGGTGGACGGTGCTGGGCCGTGGGCACGACAGTGGCCCGGACGCTCGAGACGGTGGCCACGGACGACGGGACCGTGCTGCCGGGCGCGGGCTCCACCCGGTTGTTCATCCGGCCGCCCTACCGGTTCCGCGCGGTGGACGCCCTGCTGACCAATTTCCACCTGCCGCGCTCCACCCTGCTCATGCTGGTGTCCGCCTTCGGAGGCTACGAGCAGGTGATGAAGGCCTACCGGACGGCGGTGTCCGAGCACTACCGTTTCTACTCGTATGGGGACGCCATGGCGGTGGTCTGACGGGCTCCTCGACGACACCCTTTGCTGCCGCCGGAAAGACATTATCTTCGCTGCGCCGCGAACATTGGACTGCGGCCTCCCGCCTCACCTTCCCAGGAAAAGGATCATGTTCCGGGTCGCGACGTTCACCTCCCGAAGTAGCATCCACGGGTTCGGCGTTTTCGCAGCGGAAGACATTCCTCGGGGCAGCATCATCTGGGAGCTGGACGAGGGGGCTGATTGGATTCTCACGGAGAAGGAGATGGCTGCCTTCCCGCCCAAGCTCCATGAGCAGATGATCGCGTGGACGTACCAGGCCGAGGACGGCAACTACGTCCTCTGCTCGGACTCCGCGAAGTTCATGAACCACTCGTTCGAGCCGAACACCGACGACGGTGGACAGACTACGGTGGCGAACCGCGACATCAGGGCGGGCGAGGAGCTCACCTGCGACTACCGCACCTTCGACCTGAAGTCGCAGCAGAACGGTCTGCCCGAGTTTCAGCGCGCGGCTTCCTGAGCCCGCAGCAGTTCGGTTTCCGGCTGGAGGCTGCGGACGGAGCGGCGCGGGCGGGGACTTTCTCCACCCCCCACGGCGACATCCTCACGCCCTGCTTCATGCCGGTCGGCACGCAGGGAGCCGTCAAAGGCGTGGCACCCGAGGAGCTGATCGGGCTCGGGGCGACGATGATCCTCGCCAACACCTACCACCTCTATCTGCGCCCCGGCCACGAGCTCGTCCGCGAGCTGGGCGGCCTGCACGCGTTCATGCGCTGGGACCATCCGATCCTGACCGACTCGGGCGGCTTCCAGGTCTTCAGCCTGGCCGCGATCAACGAGGTGCGGGACGACGGTGTGGTGTTCCAGAGCCACATCGACGGATCGCGCCACGTGTTCACCCCCGAGTCCGTGATGGAGATCGAGCGCACGCTGGGCGCCGACGTGATCATGGCGTTCGATCAATGTCCACCCGGCGGGTGCTCCGAGGCCGAGGCGCGCACCGCGTGCGAGCGCACGCTGCGCTGGCTGGAGCGCTGCCGCGCCCGCTTCCTCGAGCTCGAGTCCGAGCGCGACGCGCCGCCCCAGTCGCTCTTCCCGGTGCTCCAAGGGAACGTGTACGACGAGCTCCGCCGGGAGCAGGCTCGCGCCTTCCGCGACGTCGGCGATTGGGACGGGTGGGGGATTGGCGGGCTATCCGTGGGAGAGGCTAAGCCCGACATGTGGCGCGTGCTCGAGGTGCTCGACGGGGAGATCCCGAAGGGCCGCCCACGCTACCTGATGGGCGTCGGCTATCCGGACGACATGATCGAGGCGATCTCGCGCGGATGCGACATGTTCGACTGCGTGGCTCCCACCCGGAACGCGCGCCACGGCACCGCGTGGACCGCGGATGGACAGATCAACCTCAAGGCGTCACGCTTCAAGCGCGACCGGAACCCGGTGGATCCCGGCTGCGACTGCGTGGCGTGCCTGCGTTACGACCGCGCGTACCTGCGCCACCTGGTGGTCGCGGGCGAGCTTCTGGCGCTGCGCCTCCTGTCGATCCACAACCTGCGCTTCCTGACCCGGCTGGCCGAGCAGGCGCGCGCGCACGTCCTCGACGGCTCGTTCCAGTCGTGGAGCCGGAGCTGGCTGGAACGCTACCGCGCGATCCGGGTGTGATAGTGCCCGTGACCGTAGACCCCCAACCTGCCCGGAGTGGCCGGTGATCCACGCATCCCTGCTTCTCCTCATGGTCCCCCGCGAGGGCGGCAATGCCACCCTCGTGTTCGCGATCCAGATGGTCGCGATCTTCGGCATCTTCTACCTCCTCCTGATCCGCCCGCAGCAGAAGGAGGCGCGAAAGCACGCGGAGATGGTGGCCGCGCTCAAGAAGGGCGACGAGGTCGTCACCACGGGCGGCATCATCGGCACGGTGGTCCACGTCGAGGACGACAAGATCACTCTCAAGTCCGCCGAGTCCCGCATGTACGTCGAGCGTAGCCGCATCGCCCGTGTGACCTCGGCCAAGGCCGAGGTGTCCTGACGGGTCCACCACCCATGGTTCGGGAGATCGTCATCATGGGGGACCCGGTGCTGCGCCAGCGCGCGGCGACCGTGGATGCGTTCGACGGTGCTCTGGCCCGGCTCGTCAACGACATGTTCGAGACGATGTATCACGCCGAAGGCATCGGTCTCGCGGCCAATCAGATCGGCGTCCTCAAGCAGGTTCTCGTGGTGGACGTCCGGGACGAGAAGGATGCGGAGGCGGGACGCATGGCGCTGATCAACCCCCGCATCGTCATGGTCTCCGACGACCTCGACAAGGAATCCGAGGGATGCCTGAGCATTCCTGGCCTCGAGGAAGTCGTCGAGCGTCCCTGGGGCGTCCGCGTCGAGGCGGTGGACGTGAACGGGAAGCCGGTCTCGATCGAAGCCGAGGCGCTCCTCGCGCGCGCTCTGCAGCACGAGATCGATCACCTCGAGGGCATCCTCTTTCTCGATCGCGTGAGCCCGCTCAAGCGCCGCATGCTCATCCAGAAATGGACGAAGGCGAAGGCGGAAGCGGCCGAGAAAGAGGAGAAGAAGGGCGGCAAGTGAGGATCCTCTTTTGGGGGACGCCAGATTTCGCGGTGCCCTCGCTGCGCGCGCTGGCGGAGGAGGGGCACGAGGTCGTGGGCGTCGTGACGCAGCCCGACCGCCCGGCCGGGCGCGGCCAGAAGATGAAGGTCTCCGCGGTGAAGCAGGTAGCGATCGAAGAGGGGGGCTACCCGATCCTCACCCCGGATCGCCCGCGCGGCGACGAGTTCATGGCGAGCGTGCGCGCGCTCACGCCCGATCTCTCCGTGGTGGTCGCGTACGGCCACATCCTGAAGCCCGAGGTGCTCGAGCTTCCCCCCCGCGGCTCGATCAACGTCCACGCGTCCCTGCTGCCCGAGCTGCGCGGGGCCGCCCCGATCAACTGGGCCATCGCGCGCGGCCACGAGGTCACGGGTGTCACCGTGATGCGCATGGTGGCGGGCATGGACGCGGGTCCGATCCTGTTCCAGACCGAGGAGCCGATCGGACCGAGCGAGACCGCGAGCGAGCTGACCGCGCGCCTCTCCGGGATCGGCGCCGAGGCGCTGGTCGAGACGCTCGCACTCCTTCAGCTCGGCGGCGTCGAGGAGCGCGAGCAGGACCACGATCTCGCCACGTTCGCGCCCAAGGTGGACCGGGCGATCGCGCGCGTCGATTGGGACCGTACCGCCGCGGAGGTCGCCAACCACGTGCGCGGCATGGACGAGGTGCCCGGCGCCTGGAGTCTGCTCGCGGGCGAGCCGGTGAAGCTCTTCCGGGCCGAGGTGCGTTCCGGCGACGCCGGCGGCGGCGACCGCGGCTCCGCCGCGGTTCCCGGTGCCGTGGTTCGCGCGGATCCGGGCGAAGGGCTCTGGGTCGCGGCGCGGGATGGATGGGTCTCGATCGGAGAGGTGCAGCCGACCGGGAAGCGGCGTATGGCCGCGACCGACTGGATCCGCGGACGGGGCGTCGCCGAGGGCGATCGCCTCGACTAGGTCGTGCCGCCCACCCATACCCTTCCCCCGCTCCACGTCGTCACGGACGACGCGGTCCTCGCGAGTCCCGACTTCGTCGCCCGCGCGCGTGGGGTTCTCGCGGCCGGAGGGCGGCGTTTGGCCCTCCATCTCCGGGGACCGGCGACCGAGGGCGCGCGCCTCTACGCGGTGGCCGTGGAGCTGAGAGCCGCCGCGCGCGCCGCGGGCGCGCTGCTGTTCGCGAACGACCGGGTGGACGTGACCCTGGTCGCCGATCTGGACGGGATCCATCTCGGACGGCGCTCGCTGCCCCCGTCCGTCGTGCGGCCGCTCCTGCCCCCGAACCGCTGGCTCGGGGTATCTGTGCATGACGCCCCGGACGCCCGGGCGGCGAGCGCTGACGCGGACTATCTTGTGGTGGGCACGGTGTTTGCGACCGCCTCACACCCGGGTCGAGCCGGCTCGGGGCCGGCAGGTGTGGCCCAGGTCCGGGCCGCTGTCGGCCTCCCCCTCCTGGCCATCGGAGGGATCACCGTGGAGCGGGTGCCGGAGGTCGTCCTCGCCGGGGCCCAGGGTGTCGCGGTGATGCGTGGGATCTGGTCCGCCGCCGATCCGGCGGCGGCGGTGGCCGACTACTTGGGGGCTCTCTAGGTGGATACGATCCGCGTCCAGCTCAACGGGAAGGAGCGCGACCTGCGTTCCGGACTCACAGTGCGCGGGCTGCTCGAGTCGCTCGAGCTCCAGCCCGGGATGGTCGTCGTCGAGCGCAATCGCGAGATCCTCGCCCGCGCGCGCTACGACGAGGTCGAGGTGCGCGAGGGAGACCGCCTGGAGCTGGTGCACTTCGTTGGGGGCGGGGCCTGAGACACGTGAGCGGAGAGTAGAGATGGCGACGACGAAGAACCGCGATGACGGCGCGCCCGCCGATGTCGGCCCGGCCGATGCGGCGAGCCCGGTGACCATCGCGGGAGGTGGTGTGGTGCGCGCGGATCCGCCGGTCGCGCCGCGGCGTCACGCGAAGGGCGAGATCAGCCACGAGACGACGCGCATCCGGCTACGCGGTGACGCGTCCTCCTCGACGGACGCCGACCTCGAGACGCCTCCACTGTCCCTGGCCGAAGTCGAGCGCGAGCCGCTCGTGATCGGAGGGAAGGAGTTCCGCTCCCGCCTCATCCTCGGCACCGGCAAGTACAAGAGCACCGACGTGATGATCGAAGCGCTGCGCGCGAGCGGCACCGAGATGGTGACAGTCGCGGTCCGGCGCGTGGATCTCGACCGCAAGGAAGGGATCCTCCAACACATCGATCCCGCCGAGTTCTTCCTGCTCGCCAACACCGCCGGCTGCTACACGGCGGACGAGGCGATCCGCTACGCGCGGCTCGCGCGCGCCGCGGGCTGCAACGAGTGGCTCAAGCTCGAGGTGATCGGGGACGCGGAGACGCTGCTGCCCGACACCCAGGCGACGATCGAAGCGGCCAAGGTGCTGGTGGCCGAGGGCTTCAAGGTGATGGCGTACACCAACGACGATCTGATCACCGCGCTCCGGCTCGAGGACGCCGGCTGCGTCTCGGTGATGCCGCTCGCCAGCCCGATCGGCAGCGGGCTCGGCGTGGTGAACCCGTACTTCATCCGTGAGATCAAGCGGCGGCTGACGGTGCCGGTGATCGTTGACGCCGGCGTGGGCACCGCGTCCGACGCGTGCATCACGATGGAGCAGGGCGTGG